>JAILHD010000055.1 GCA_024696155.1 Treponema sp.
CAGCTGGAATATATGAGCAACATTGATGTTCTGACCGGCATAAAAAACAGAAACTCCATGAATGCCCGGGTAGACTGGCATATTTCCAATAAAATGCAGGTACGCACTCCTTTTGGAATTATTTTTGCTGATTTGAACGGACTTAAAACCTGTAATGATAATTTTGGTCACGAAGAGGGCGATAAGCTTTTAAGAAATGCGGCAAATCTTCTTAAGGAAGTTTTTGCTGATGATGAGATTTATCGTGCTGGTGGTGATGAATTTGTTGTAATTGTTCCAGGAGCTGAAAAAACTTCTTTTGAAAAGAAAGTTGAGGAAATCCGCAAAAGATCAGCTTACGGTTGTGACGTATGTTTTGCAATCGGTTCTCACTGGACTGAAGATGCAGGCAAGCTTCGTATGGCAATGCACCTTGCCGATGAAGCTATGTATGATGATAAGGATAAGTTTTACAAAGCTCATAAGGAAGTGGCAAGAAGAAGCTGAAATGATGCTGAGTTTCCTTGAAAATCCGCGTTCATCCATGTTGTAAGAAACTGGGAGCGCGGATTTTTTTTTTTCAGGTGGCAGCCGGCCGGAGAAATGAGCAGCGCGGAGCGGTTGCGGCAATGTCTGCCGCAACTGACCGTTAGGGAACTGCGAATTGCGACTAGGTGTTAAGACTGGCCTGAAGTTTTATACCCCTGCAATTTCTTTAGCTCTTGCGAGGGCGGCGTTGATGTTGTCGAAGATGTTTTCGCGGCCGATTTTGTCTGCCATGCCGGTTTTTTCGCAGAGCATGTAAGGCTGGGTATGGATGCCCGAAAGGATGATTGTGATTCCTTTGCGGTCGCAGGCCTGTTTGCACTGTTCAAGGGCACGAAGACCACCGGCATCGATGTAAATTGTGTTTCTCATGCGGAGAATCAAAACCTTGCAGTCTGAACCGGCGCGTTCTGTTGCGTATTCAAACTTGCGCACTGTTCCAAAGAAGAGAGATCCGTCAACTTCGTAAACGAGTACGCCTTTTGGAAGTTCAATCTGTTCTGTAGAACCATCGCCAAGAATTCCTGTTACAACGGTGCGGTTTCCGCTCTGAACTTCTGAAAGGTCAATCATCTTCTTGATGAAGAAGAAGGCTGCGAAGATGAGGCCAACGCCGATTGCATAAGTAAGGTCTACGAAAACTGTGATTAAGAAAGTTACTGTCAAAACTGTGATGTCTGATTTCTGGCCTTTAATCAGGGCGCGGATTGCAGGAATTCCTGCCATGTTCCATGCTACCTGAATCAGAACTGCGGCAAGGGCTGCCATTGGAATGTATTCAACGTATTTTCCAAAGCAAACCATAATCAAAAGAAGAACGACTGCGTGAATCATACCTGCTACAGGTGTGCGGCCGCCGTTGTTGATGTTTGTTGCTGTTCGGGCGATAGCACCTGTTGCTGGAAGTCCTCCGAAAAGCGGTGAGAGAACGTTTGCAATTCCCTGTCCAATAAGTTCGTTGTTAGAATCGTGCTTTGTACCAATCATACCGTCGGCAACTACTGCAGAAAGCAGGGATTCAATGGCGGCAAGAACTGCGATTGAAACTGCTGTTGGGAATACTGTCTGAATTGTTGAAAGACTGAGGGATGGTAAAGTTGGAGTTGGCAGTCCTGAAGGGATTTTATAGCGGTCGCCGATGAGGACTGTTTCTAAACCAAGAGTTTTGTTCAAAATTACGTGAATTACTGTTGCAAGAATGATTACGATAAGGGAGCCAGGAATCTTTTTTGTTACTTTTGGCCACAAAAAGAGAGCTATAAGGCTTACGATTGCCATAATCATAGAGTAAGGATTGATTGTGCTTATAGAATTTGCGTAAATACTGATTTTTCCTGCAAAAGTTCCAGGCATTTTTGTGTATTCTGTACCGAAGATTGTCATTGGGAAGTTAGGTGACATTCCAAAGAAGTCTCCAATCTGTCCGCTGGCGATTGTTACTGCGATTCCTGCAGTGAAACCAACTACGATTGTATATGGAATGAATTTTACAAGTCCGCCCATTTTGAAGGCGCCAAGCAAAATCAGCATGATGCCGGCAAGAACGGTTGCCGTTGCAAGGCCTGTGATTCCAAGCTGCGGATTGTTTACGATTGCATAGATGATTACGGTGAAGGCACCTGTTGGTCCTCCAATCTGAACGCGGGTTCCGCCAAAGGCCGCAATACAGAAACCTGCGATGATGGCTGTGTAAAGTCCTGTTTCAGGGCTGCAGCCGCTTGCGATTGCAAATGCGATTGAAAGTGGCAGGGCAACGATTCCTACGATGATACCGGCAATAAAGTCTGTAAGAAATTGTTTGCCACTGTAAGATTTAAGTGAATTTAATAGTTCTGGTTTGTACATAGTAGGAATACTATGATGTTTTTTACGGTTTTTTACAATAATAAGTTATGAAATTAGCCGCAGATAAACACAGATAGGACACGGATTATCCTACAACTTGCGCCCTGCGCAAGTTAAGCAATGGTTGAGAGGATTTGGAAGTTGAAGAATAAGTTTTTAACCATTGCAAATCTGTATCCCATCTGTGGCTATTAATTCATCAATAATAAAATGCCTTCCCGGGCTGTCAAAATTCCAAAAATCAAAAAGAGTGCGAAAGAAATAAACTTCAGTACCTTCTCCGGGGATTTTTTCCTCAATAATAAGCCTGCCAGCATGCCCAGGAAGTCTGCAAGAAAAAATCCTGTTGTACATGCCAGCCATACAATAGATGCGCAGGCAAGACCGTAGTTTGCACCAAATGTTACGGCTGTCAGCTGTGTTTTGTCGCCTAGCTCTGCCATAAAGAATGTACAGAAAACTGCCAGCGGAGCAAAATGTATTTTTGAATTAATGCCTTCTTCCTCATCATCTTCTTTTTTTAGAAGAGTACTGAATGCAAAATATAAAAAGGCAATAGCAGCTGCAAATTTTACAGCCCAAAGCCATTGGTTTAAAATTTGATTTAGAAAGCCGCCCGCTAAAACTGCAAGCGCGTTTAGAATGAGGATTGCCGCAAGGGTTCCGATTGTAATGTCGCGGATTTTATATTTTGATGTTAATCCAATCAGCATGAGCTGTGTTTTGTCGCCCATCTCTGCAATAAATTCTGTTGCCAGTACAGAAAAAAATAAAATTGCCATTTCCATAATAACTAAAAATATGCCAGAAAAATATGGGGAACTGGAAGCGTTTGCAACCAATTCCCCTTTACTTGAAATTAAGTCTTCAGCTTATTTCAAGTTGATGATAGACTTGTCGTAGTCTGTAGGTGGCACAAATCCCATAAGTGTCATAAGTGTAGCTGGCCAGCTAGAGATTCCAAGTCCGCTGTTGAGCTCGAGCTCATATTCACCCTTGTATTCAGGGTCATAGATGATGCCTGGAACTGGGTTCAATGAGTGAGATGTCTTTGGCTTTGGTTCGCCGTCAGCACCCATAGCTACAGAACCGTCCTTCTTGTGCTCGTACATGTCGTCAGAGTTTCCGTGGTCAGCTGTAAGACAGAGGATACCACCTGCCTTTTCGATAGCTGCCTTAAGACGGCCAAGCTGGAGGTCCATACCTTCCATAGAACATACAACAGCGTTGAATACACCAGTGTGGCCAACCATATCACCGTTAGGATAGTTAAGACGGATGTGGTCATATTTTCCGCTCTTGATTGCTTCAATTACTTTGTCTGTAATTTCTGCACACTTCATCCATGGGCGCTGTTCAAATGGAACTACATCAGAAGGAACTTCAATATAGTCTTCCAGCTTTTCATCGAATTTACCCTGCTTGTTTCCGTTGAAGAAGTAAGTTACGTGACCATATTTCTGT
>JAILHD010000076.1 GCA_024696155.1 Treponema sp.
CGTTTACCGTCTTTTACTGCAGATGCGCTCAAAACTGTACGCATAGCTTTGGCAATACGGCCATATTTTCCGATTACCTTACCAATGTCGTTTTCAGCAACTTTAAGCTGAAGAACCATACCTTTCTCGCCTTCAGTTTCATTTACAGATACAGCTGACGGATCATCGACCAATGATTTTGCGATGTATTCAATCAGGTCTTTTTCCATTTTCTGCTCCTCTGTAAACTAGTTTGCTTTTGCCTGACGGTTCAAAAGTTTCTTAACAATGTCAGTAGGCTGAGCACCAACACTGATCCAGTACTTTGCACGTTCTGCATTGATAGAAACCTGAGCGTTTTCTGCAGCGATTGGCTGGAAAGTTCCGATTTCTTCGATACAAGCTCCGTCGCGTGGCTCACGTGAGTCCTGAACAACTACACGGTAGCATGGGCGCTTTTTAGTACCAAATCTCTTAAGTCTGATTTTGACCATTTATTCCTCCATGGCGGCATAATGTCACCAAATTTATACATAGTTGAGTGATAAATATATTACAAAATTAAGATAGTTTCAATATGTGTTTTCCCATTTAGAAGGATTTACCTCGGCTTCCACTTTATCTTCTTCAGCATCTTCCAAAAGGGCAAAAAAATCCAGATTTGTAAGCTGTTCTACTTCATCAACAGAAGCAGCATATTGCCAGAAGTTATCTTTACACCCCTGATTTGGAATTACAAAACCTATTGCCATTACAGATTTTGCATCATCCATAGATTTACGATCAAGTTCATCTTCGTAAAGCGGAACTAAAATGACCTTATAAAAATATTCAGGAACAGCAACCTGATTTTCTCCAATCGAATTAAATTCTCCTGCCTTTTTGTTCAATACAGGCCCCGAAACAACATAAGCCCTTCCAAAAATTTTTACCCAGACTCTTACCTGAGCTTCCAGATTTTTCCACACACCACGATTTAACTCTGGAGTCTGAGGACTCATATTACTCATAAAAAATGTATCGCTCATCGCGTCCTGGCTAAAAGACATATCGGCTGCAGGAGTAAGATGCCCTCTGTCATAACCAGACTTTCTGTAATCAGCAAGATTTGCAGAACCTGTAGAAATTAAAGGATCTGCTCGAAAATCATTAGATCTGGAGGCATTCTTTTCCAGCTGAAAATCAGAAAGACAATAAGCCGACCATTCTGCCTGCTCATAAGATTCACGATAGCAGATTGAATAATTTTTAAAGAACCTTACTTCATGATCAGGAGTATGATTTTTTGCGCCACACAAAGGAATTTCAAGACCTTTTTCAAAATAGACCAAAGAAGATTGTTCAGGAGCTGAAACAGGTTCACTTTCAACCTTAAAAAGAGCATTTTCTTCTATGTAATTAATATAATCCGGTATTTCTTCACGCTTGTAATAAATTAGTAAAATGATCAGAGCAAACAAAATTAATAGAAGAAATCTAAAAGGAAAACTATTTTTTTTAGTCTTTCGACGAACATTTTTATTCTTTTTCATATGCAAAAATATTTTACGAGGGTTAATTCTGCTTTTCAAGACCAGGATAAACCGCAATAAGTTTATCTACATCTGCCTTTACCGCTAGTTCTTCTGATGCTGCACTGGCAGTTCCTGTACAAAGTCCTGTAATCAAAGCATCACTGTAAGAGGAAGAAGGCATATATCCCGCTATGAAACCTGCAACCATAGAGTCACCAGCTCCTACAGAATTTACAAGATTGCATTTTAAGGCTTTTCCTTTATAAACATTTCCATCCGAAGCTGCAAGAACAGCACCTTCTCCTGCCATAGAAACAAGAACATTCTGAGCTCCCATTTCCTTAAGTTTTAAGGCATAAGGCACAACATCTTCCCTAGTCTTAAGTTCTACACCAAAAATTTCTCCAAGTTCAAAATTATTCGGCTTTACTAAAAATGGCTTATATTTTAATGAATTTTTAAGCAGATCACGAGTTGCATCCACAACAAAGCGCACACCCTTACCTTCAAGACTTGCCATAATATTACTGTAAAAAGACTGCGGAAGCGACTTTGGAATACTTCCCGCAAGCACAAGAACATCATCTTTTTTTAAATACTCAAGTTTTTCATCAAGTGCAGAAACGTCCTTTTGCGTAATCTGAGGTCCCTGCCCGTTAATTTCAGATTCTTCTCCAGAACGAAGTTTTACATTAATGCGCGAAAATCCGTCTTTAAGCTTTATAAAATCGCAGGCAACATTTTTCTGTGCAAGCATATTTTCAATCTGCGATCCCGTAAAACCTGCCGTAAAACCAAGCGCTATATTTTTAATTCCCAGATTTTGAAGAACTATAGAAACATTTATTCCCTTTCCGCCAGCAAAAATCTTTTCTGCCTTTGTGCGGTTTACTTCACCAGTCTTAAAATCTTCAACATCAACAATATAATCCAAAGAAGGATTTACCGTTAGTGTATAAATCATCTGCTTTACCTCTTTTTAATGCACAAATTATGCAACAAAAAAAATAACTGGTAAATACTAAAATTGTGTGCGAAAATATAACTATAACAATTAATTATATTTATAAATATTGGAGGCAGAATTGAAAAATCCATTAAGAAGGCTTAGCTTCAAAATCATTCTAACAGTTTTAATTGGAACATTAATTTCAAATTTTGTAATTGGAATCGTTGTTTGTATCCAGTCATCAAAATCCCTGCAGGAAATGATGTACGAAGATCTTCTTCACTCCGTTTCAGCCGTTGCAAAAGACATGGACACAAACAATCAGCGCGAAATCCGAATGCTCCAGACTCTGGCGCTAAATGAACAGATTAGAAATCCGTCTGTTTCTTTATATGAAAAATGCAAAATTGCAAATGCCACTATCCCGCTTGATAAACATTATATTGATGTTTCCGTGCTTGATTCAAACGGAAACGGATACACAAAGACAGGTTCTTACTTTTCAGCCGCAGGCGAAGAATACTTTAGAAGAGCCATCAAAGGAGACACTGTAATTACAGACCCGACAGTTGATTCAAAAACACAGGAAGTCTTTATGGTTTATTCATACCCTGTACGCGATTCTTCTAGTAATATAATCAATGTTGTTTACTGTAAAATGAACGGTTACACTCTCAGTGATTTATGCCTTGAACATCCTATGTCAAAAGGCAGAAATCCTTATGTAATCAGTTCAGCAACAAAAATTACACTTGCTAACGAAGATCACTGGAAAGTTGGCGTTGAAGACGTAGGTGCAATCGAAAAACAGTTCAAAGGAACCTCGCTTGGAGACCACCTTACTTTAATGCTTTCCGGCGTTACAGGAAACGATGTTTATGTTGACAATGGAAAAAAATGGATGGCGGTATTTGAACGCATTCCAAACACAAACTGGATTGCAGCATGTTCTGTTCCATTTTCAGATTTTGAGGAACGTTTAACCCCACTTATCAGAATGATTATTATTGGCGTAATAATTATGACAATAATATTCCTTACTATTGTAGGCCTTGTAATACAGATGTCTATAAGACCTTTGCAGAAACTTAAACAGGCTATCAAAAAAATCTCTTCCGGAAACGCAGATTTAACACAGAGGCTTTCTGTAAGTTCAAAAGACGAAGTTGGAGATGTTGTAGCAGGCTTTAATGAATTTACAGAAAAACTTCATTCTATTATCTCGCAGGTTAAAAATTCAAAAGATGAACTGCACGGTGCCGGCGCACAAATGAATGACATCACAATGGATACAGCAGCTTCTATTACGCAGATTCTTGCAAACATAGAAAGCGTAAATAAACAGGTAATCAATCAGTCTGGCAGTGTTGATGAAACAGCAGGTGCAATTAATGAGATTGCGTCAAACATCCAGTCTCTGGAAAACATGATTGCAAATCAGACAACTCAGGTTTCACAGGCATCTGCCGCAGTAGAAGAAATGATTGGAAATATTTCAAGCGTAAATCAGACTGTAGAAAAGATGGCATCATCATTTGAGCAGCTTGAACTTAATGCACAGAACGGTTCTGCAAAACAACAGGATGTAAACAGCAAAATCGAACAAATTAGAGAGCAGTCAGAAATGCTTCAGGATGCAAACAGCGTTATTTCTGCAATTGCAGAACAGACAAATCTTCTTGCAATGAACGCCGCAATTGAAGCTGCACACGCAGGAGAAGCTGGTAAAGGCTTTAGTGTTGTTGCCGACGAAATCCGTAAACTTTCTGAAAATTCAAGCGACCAGTCAAAAAATATTGGAATCCAGCTTGGAAATATCCGTAGTTCTATTGAGGATGTTGTATCGGCATCTGTTGAATCAAGCGATGCCTTCTCTGCCGTTACAAATAAAATTCACGAGACCGACGAACTTGTACGTCAGATTAAGGGTGCCATGGAAGAACAGCAGGTTGGCAGCCAGCAGATTGGAGATGCCCTCCACACAATGAACGACAGTACACAGGAAGTACGAACTGCCTCTGCAGAAATGGCAGAAGGCAACAAGCAGATTCTTAAGGAAGTTCAGAACTTGCAGGAAGCTACCGCAAAAATTAAAGACAGTCTTGGCGAGATGGCAATCGGCGCAAAAAAAATCCACGAAACCAGAACCGCCCTTTCTGATGTTTCAGGCATCATGAACGGTTCTATAGAAAAAATCGGAAGTGAAATCGACCTATTTAAGGTTTAAGGATTTTGCAGCAAGAGCGCAGAGTTTTTTATAAAGAACTCCTAGTACAATAGAAAGAGCAAATACTGAGGCAGCGTAAAGCATTAAATTGCTTCTACCTGCCCAGTAAAATGGCTCCATTCCAAATGGAATTCTTAGAGTTTCTTTTGTGTATAAAAAGACTCTGCATACAGTAATCGCAATAAGATTCATCATGTAAGTTTCCAGAGAAAGGTTTCCAAAAAACTTTGCAACGGGATTCACAACATGATACTTCATCATAATTACGTAAAGAGTTACACCCAGCCACATTGATTCTGGAATCTGCATAAAATATGTAATAAATTTATTTAATATGCCTTCACCCTGTCCGCTGTATTCTGTCCAGTAACCAAAATGCTCAAGAGCATAACTTGTAAGACAATAAAAACCAATCATAACTGCTATTACACCAGCAAGTTTTAACCAGTAATTCTTTTTGAACCAGCTGCGAATTTCATTTTCATAACGGCTAAATATCATTCCAATAAGGAAGGCAGGCGCAGAGTTTACCCACCATTCACCAGAAAACCACCACACATTATGACCAGACCACCACTTCTGATAAAGCGGATTATTTCTGTCAAGCCACCAGTTTTTTGGCCCAGCAAACCAGGTAAAATGACCGTTCACACAAAAGATTGCTCCCATAAGCAGAACAATAGCCGTCATCAGAGCAAAACAGATTTTATGATTTTTGATATTTTTAAAAAGCAGGTAGAAAGCCGCATACAAAATTGCAGCCACCACAGGATACCAGGCATAATTATTCATCATCGTAAAACCAAGGATATTCAAAATCCAAAGTGATGGAGCAAGCCGTTCACCCATTGCAAAGCGAAAAACACCATAAATTAAAATACTCACATAATATGGAACAATAATTCTTCCAATTAAGCGATGCTTTATAAAAGTTTTTAGATAATCAGGCTTAGTTCTAAAACTTCTAATCAGTCCAAAACCTGAATAAAAAAAGAAAATTGCCACAAAACGATAGCCTGCATTTAAGAATAAGTTTAATTCACCAGCAACATCGCCGCCATTTGCATTCTGAAAAGCTCGTTCCAATGCAATATGATGAATTATTACTCCCATTGCCGCAAAGCCACGTAAAGGTTTTGTTACTGCAAAAGAAGATGAATCTTCATTTAACTGACTGCTTTTAAAACCTGCGAATTTACCGCCCCAAATAAGAAGGCATACGCAAAGTGCATAAATAAAATAAGTTGTAAACATAAGTACTCCAAAAGGTGCAAAATCTAAACTTTTTGATTGTATTAGTTTAAATTATAATCCCCTTGGAGTATTTTTGAAAATAATTTTAAGTTATACGTTGCTAAAGCGTGCCAGGAAGGTCTTTGTACGCTCTGTTTTAGGATTATTAATAACTTCAGAAGGCTCACCCTCTTCTACGATTACACCGCCATCCATAAAAATAATCTTGGTTGAAATATCACGGGCAAAAGCCATTTCATGAGTTACAACAACCATAGTCATTTTTTCTGCGGCAAGTTCCTTGATTACGGCTAAGATTTCACCAGTAAGTTCAGGATCAAGGGCAGATGTAGGTTCGTCAAAAAGCAAAACCTGAGGCTCCATAGCAAGAGCACGGGCAATAGAAACACGCTGCTGCTGTCCGCCTGAAAGTTCACAAGGGTAATTATTCAGACGATGTTCAAGTCCGATTCTTGTAAGGATTTCAACAGCTTTATCTTTTGCTTCCTGCTTACTTCGCTTTAGAACGCGGATTTGAGGCTCCATAACATTCTGCAAAACTGAATAATGAGGAAAGAGATTAAAATTCTGAAATACAAGTCCGCTTTTTAAAGTAATTTCATGTCGGAGTTTTTTATCTGAATAAACACCGTCAGTAACAAGAGGAAGTCCACAAATACTGATACTTCCGCCGCTTACATTTTCCAGCTGAGAAACACAACGGAGAATTGTAGACTTTCCGCTTCCAGATGGCCCAATAATTCCAAGAACTTCACCTTTATTTACAGAAAAAGAAATGCCTCTTAAAATCTGAATTTCGCCAAAGGATTTTTTTAAGTTTTCTACTTTAATGATTTCCTGATTTTCCATTTTACGCCCCTTTTTAGGTTTTCTGCCAGACTGATTTATCAGTTATAATAACTGAGTTTCTTTTCAAGACGTGCAAAGGCAAAAGAAACAAACCAGTTCATAATAAAATAGAAAAGACCAGCAATAAAAAGCGGCACAAAAGAAAACAATGCCCCCTGTCTTTCTTTAGCAACCATCAAAAGCTCGCTTACACCAATTACACTGACAAGAGCAGTATCCTTTACAAGAGTAATAACTTCATTACCCATGGCAGGAACAATGCGCTTAATCAGCTGAGGCAGAACGATGCGGAAAAAAGTCTGAGCACGAGTGTAACCCAAAACCTTTGCCGCTTCATACTGACCTTTTGGAATAGATTCAATTCCACCGCGGTAGATTTCTGCAAAATAGGCAGCATAATTTACACTCAAAGCAATAATTGCCGCAGTAAATCTGTCCCATCTGAAAGAAACATCGTAGCCTTTAGAAACGAGCCAGCGCACAAAAAGTCCTGGTCCAAAGTAAACAACCAGAAGCTGAAGCATAAGTGGAGTTCCACGAATTATCAAAAGAAACACATTTACGATTGCAGAAAGAATCTTATCTTTACTCATTCTGCCCATAGCAATAGGCAGAGCCAGAGGAATTGAAAAAATCAGTGTAAGAAAGAATACTTCAAGCGATGTAAGAGATCCATCAAACATCGCATAAAGCATTTTGACATATTTTGGAGACATCCGAACATCCAGAAAAAATTATTTAATTACAGAAATGTTTTTACCAAACCATTTGTTAGAAATAGATTCTACAGTTCCGTCGGCAGTCATTTCTTTAAGAATTTCCCAAACCTTGTCGCGAAGTTCTGGTTCATTCTTTCTAAAACCTACACCGTAACCTTCGTTAGCAAGGGCTTCATCAACTACAACAAACGGCTTTTTAGTCTGAGCGATTGAATAGTTAGCAACAACACTGTCCATTACAACAGCATCAATACCACCAATGTCCAGATCATTCAAAGCTGTAATATTATCTTTAAAGAAAATAGTTTTACCAATAGATGCTGCAAAAGCAGGATTATCATCTACAGCTTCCTGAGCACTTGAACCGCTCTGAAGACCAAGAATCTTTCCTTTCATATCAGAAAGAGATTTAATTCCGCTGTTTGCACGAACAACAAGCACCTGCTCATTATTCAAATAAGCTTCTGTAAAGCTCAAGGCAGACTTTCTTTCTTCTGTGATTGTAAAACCATTCCAGATACAGTCGATTTTACCTGTTTCAAGTTCCATCTCTTTTGCATCCCAGTCAATTGGCTGAGCTTTAAATTCTACACCAAGACGTTTTGCAACTTCTTTAGCAAGATCAATATCATAACCTGTAATTTCGTTTGTATCATTATCGCGGAAGCCAAGCGGAGGGAAAGAGTCATCAAGTCCAAGAATAAAAGTTCCACGTGCTTTCAAAGCTTCAACAGCATTAGTATTAGAAGCCTTTGTTTTTTTACAACCAGTAAGTGACATCAAAGCTGCACAAGCAAGTACAAAAACAGTAATTTTTTTCATAATTCCACCTCTATTTTATATTTTTTATAAATTCTTTAAGTTCAGAAATCTGTTCTTCTACGCGTTCTGCGCTAGGACCGCCAATTGTTTTTCTTGCCTCAACGCAAGCCTTAGAACTGATAAACGAATAAATATCTTCATCAATAAGTTCTGAGCATTCTTTGTATGTTGCAATAGGAAGATCTTCCAGACGACAGTTCTTTTCAATTGCAACACGAACAGCCTTTGCGCTGACTCCGTGAGCAGTTCGGAATGGCATTCCTTTACGAACAAGATAGTCAGCAACATCAGTTGCGTTTAAGAATCCACCCTCACAGGCATCAGCCATTACTTTAGTATTCCACTTTGCAGTAGAAATCATATAAGTAAAGACTTTTATACATGAAAGCACTGTATCAATAGAATCAAAAAGCGGTTCTTTATCTTCCTGCATGTCTCTGTCATAAGCCAATGGAAGTGCCTTCATCATAGTCATAAGGGCAAACAAATCTCCATAAACTTTTCCAGTACGACCGCGAATCAATTCTGCAAAGTCAGGATTTTTTTTCTGCGGCATAATAGAAGAACCGGTAGACCATTTTTCGCTTAAATCAATAAAGCCAAACTCAACAGTAGACCAGAGCACAACTTCTTCGCAGAAACGGCTAAGATGCATCTGAATAAGGCTCAAATTAGAAGCAGTTTCAATACAGTAATCGCGGTCAGAAACCGAATCAAGAGAGTTCTGAGTAACTTTTTCAAAACCTAGCTCCCCTGCTTCAAAAGCGCGGTCAAGTGGAAGTCCGCTTCCAGCCAAAGCACAGGAACCAATTGGCGAAACACAAATTCTCTTCAATGAATCTTCAAGCCTCTGCCAGTCACGAACAAGCATCCAGCTCCAGGCACAAACATGATGAGCCAGTGTGACTGGTTGTGCATGCTGCATATGAGTAAAACCTGGAATCAAAGAATTTTTATGCTGCGACGCAATCTGAGTAAGCGCATCAATCAACGTAAGAAGTGCATTCTGAATTTCTGGAATTGTGCGGCGCAAATACAAACGTTCATCTAAAGCAATCTGATCATTACGGCTGCGTCCAGTATGAACTTTTTTTCCAGCCTCACCAATGCGGTCTGTAAGAGTTGCTTCAATAAAGGAATGAATATCTTCTGCAGAATAATCAACAGAAAGTTTTCCACTTTCTAAATCTGCCTTAATGCCTTCAAGCCCGCTTACAATCTGGTCAGCCTCATCCTTAGAAATCAGCCCCACATGAGCAAGCATCTTTGCATGTGCAATACTTCCACGAATATCATCAAAAGCCATCCGTTCATCCACATGAATGGATGTCTCAAAAGCCACCGCCTGTGCGTCCGGCCCCTCTTCAAAACGTCCATGCCACAAAGCCGCATGGTTATCCTTAGTCATAGTTCCGTGCTGA
>JAILHD010000079.1 GCA_024696155.1 Treponema sp.
AAGCTGCTGTTCAGATCTTGGAAGCAGTTTTCCGCTTTCGATGAACGGACGCATAATGCCAAGCACAGCTGGAATATCGGTTTGTTCCATAGTACGGATTTTTCCGTAATTGCTGGTATAAATCATTGTACCAGAACCAAGATCGCTAAAGATTTCGCACGGAAGAACGCCATCAAGATTTCCATCTACAAGGTGAACACGGGTAACTCCGCGGCGGCACGCATCTTTTGCAAGTTTTAATACAGAAATTACATCAAAATCAGCATCGCCATTTTTGGCTAAAAATTCGTCGACTTCTTCAAGGTTCATTGCAGGAACATCGCCGTTGTCTGCAAGCGCAAAATGCTCCGGCACATGACAGCTGGAAGCATTAATTGTCTTTCCTTCCATCACGTAAAAAAGTTTATCTGCATTCAAATTGATTGCCACAGCCTGTGCAAGAGAAACAGAAGAAATATTGTAAGGGCGTCCAGAAGCGTTCCAGCCAATACAAGGAAAGATTGGAATAAATCCGTCATCCAAAACTTTTTTTATGGCATCTGCCTGAATCTTATCAATCTCTCCGGCAGTTCCGTAATCAAAACCATCCAGCACACCTTTTGCACGCGAGCGCACCCAGTTTCCTATGATTGCATTAATCTCATTTGCGGCAAGACTTGTCATTACAATATTAGAAACATCAAAAGCAGCCATCTTAATAACTGCCATTGCATCTGTTTCTGTAACACGGCATCCGTTTTTATATGTCCATTCGATTTTTTCAGCCTTTAAAAGCTGGTCAATTCTGCTGCGGGCACCCGGAATAATTACAACTTTAATTCCAGCCTGATGAAGCAGCGAAATATCACGGATATGACTAGAAAACAACGGAGATTCAATTGTTTTATCATCAAGATAAATTACAACCGTTGCATTCTTAAATTTTTGCAAATAGCGGATTACGTTTCTGATACTGTCTGCGTTCTGATTCATCACTTTATTATAGCAAATTAATAAAAAAAAACACCGTGCATTCTGCAGTTTTTACAAAATACACGGTGCAATCTAATTTAATTTATAGAAGCAAATCTATTAGAATTTAGCTCTCAAGCTGATGCTGAAGTTCTGTTCCCAAACATCTTTGAAGCTGATTCCATCTTCTGGAGTAATCAAAGCAGAAAGATCAATGCGGATTTCTGGAGTTACAAGGAATGTAAGTCCACCACAGTAAGAGTTTCTGAAATCTCCAAATGTTGTATCATCTTCATTCTTTTCAATTGAAGGGAATTCTGTCAAAAGACCAATGTTCATATAGAATTTTTCTGGCTTCAAAGTGAAAGAAAGACCGTTACCCATTTCCAAATCCCAAGATGAAGAAGTAACAGAATCACCTTCATCTGGAGTTGTTACACCAACTGACCAAGGGCATTCAAGATAGAAACCATAAGTAAAGAGGCTTGTTGGTTTGTACTGAGCTTTTACTCCAACACCAAAGTCTGTTGCACCAGTAGAATACTTTGCATCATAAGAATCCGCAGAAGCTTTAATAGTACTATAAGCACCATTATAGAATGCATAACCTTTTACTGTAAGGTCTTTTGCTTCTTTGAATGTGTAAATAAATGCACCATTAAGTTTAAAAGTTGTTGCGTTTAAATCTACATCAACAGAAGCACTATATGGTCCAGCCACAACAGTCTGAGTTGCATTTGCACTTGCAAAATCCAAACCTAAACCAGCATTAAAAGCGATTTTCTGATTTACGTTCATACCAAACAAAGCGCCCAAACCAAAGTTTTTATAATCAGCAGCTGAACCGAAGGCCATATCAGAAAATTTACCTGTAGCATCTACATCAGCTGTCTGCTCTGTGATATAAAATTTTAATGCTTTATTTGTCCAGCCATAGAAACCTGTAAAAGTATTATTAGATTCGTCAGACCATGTATTTCCGTTCCAACGAAGACCAAGAACATCTTTATTCTTAAGATGTGTTGCAACAGCAAAGTTTCCAGAATCACCAGTTCCTTCAACATCAATATACCCAAACATATTTGTAAACTGGAGTTTCTGCCACTCATTTACGTTCATAAGAGTGTAAACATCATCTTCTACAGTGTAAGCAGCACCCTTTCTAAAACCTGAATCTAAAGCACCTGAATCGTGTGGCTGTGCAAAAGCCATTGTACTTGCTGTTCCCAAAATCATTGCAACAGCAATATTTTTAATTGATTTCTTCATGTTATTCTAACTCCTTTAATTATTTAGAATTATTCAAACATAATGAAATTCGTTACAAATAGTCAATAGAAAAGTTACAAAAAATTACAAATTTTTATAAAATTTCGTGTTATTTTTAGGAATTTTGGGAATTTTTCATAGAAAATACGCATCCACAGTACTGCTGGCGGTACAATCCGTACTCTTCGCTCAATTGCAAACTGCGCAAAAATCCGCTCTTTTTCTTAAAATCAGAAGGCAGCCACTTGGGTAAAGCGGCAGAATTTTCATCATCACGGGCACATAACTGCTCGCCAATTACGTTAATTTTTTCTGCATCTTTGAACGGACTAATAGAAAGGGTTGTGCAAAAATATTCAAAGCCACCGAGAACCGCATAATCATAAGACCGTTTTAATCGCAGCTCATAACAGCGGCGGCAGCGTTCTCCTTTTTCTGGTTCGGTAGCAAGTGCGGGTTCTTTGTCTGTGCCAACAGCATCATAAAAATCCTCAGGAATATATTCATCTTTTACAAGCTTTACCTTTGCTAAAACGGCAGGACTAAAGCGCGGTAAAAAATTTTCAAGCTCTGCAAGACGGCGCTCATATTCCTGCTTAGGATAAATATTCGGGTTGTAATACAAAATTGTAATGTCAAAATACCGGGTTAAATATTCCAAAACATACGAAGAGCAGGGCCCGCAGCAGGCATGCAGCAAAAGAGAAGGCCTTTTTCCAGTCTTTTCAATTTCGGCGAGAAGTTCATCCAGTTTTTTTTGATAAACAGATTTTGCCATGTCTCTTTAATTTTTAAAATCTAAAGACTAGATTCCCAGATATTTTTTCATAATGATTTCGCAAGATTTTTCTATTTTATTCAATGCCTGATTATCAGTTGGCAGAGCAAAAAGACTTCCCGCACCACTTTCAGGATTCTGGCGAACAATTTCTTTACGGGTTGCAATATAAAAATCACGCTGCTGAATCAAAAATGAACTCAAAACATTTGCAGTTTCTAAAATTTCCTTTCCAGATTTTTTAGAAATTTTACCGGTTGCGCAAAAAGCTTCTATTATTTGTACTAAATCATCATAAATCTTTTTGTTTTCTGCACGAACAATTTCAAGCGCCTTAATATTAAAATACTGCTCAGTGCGGACAAAACTGTACATTTCAAAAAGCGGCTCGTTTTCAAAAAGATTAAAAAAGCGGGTAATCAGTTTTTTTAACAAAACAGCAGGCGTTGCCTTATTTTTGATAATAGTATCAATTGTGCCTTCAGTTTTAAAACCAACCTGAGCAATCTCAGATGCACAAAACTCCAAAGTTGCTTCGTACATTGCGTCACGGCTGTCAAAATGATTGTAAAGAGACGCCTTTTTAATGCCAAGCATATCACTAATATCACTCAGGGAAGTAGCACCCGGACTTTTTTCAAAGGCCGACGAAATAAATGATTGGATAATTTTTTCCTGTGATATATTCTTTTTACTCATAAAAAAAGTATCGGTAACTAACGCTTATTAGTTTAGACCAAACCTCCAGGTAGTTGAAATTTTATTGATTTTAGCGGACAGTTAATATAAAGGTTTTATGCAAATTATTCCATCATCTGCGAACGAATTTGAGCAGTTAAAAAAATTTTTAATTCCTCACGAACGAATGTGCGTCCAGCTTTCTTCTTATGTGCGCAAAAATCGTAATGATATTTTTCTTATTAAGGATGATGATGAAATTTGCGGTGCCTTCTACGCCAACGGAACCTTCCTTCACTGTATACCTGATTTTACCAGTCGTGCAGGGGAGTTCTCTCAGATTTTAGGCAACTTCCTGCTTACCCATGCCGTCAAATGCATCAACGGCGAACTTACTGTGTCAGAATTTATAAAACCGCTTGTGCAATCTACAAAAACGCCGGGAGAAAGCACTACCACACAGCAGACAAACCGCTATAAACTAATGTGCCTTACACCAGAGGACGCGCTCATTCCACCAGCAGAACCCCTTCAGCCCTGCGATGAAATCCGCCGTATGGCAAATCCTGAACACGATACAGAAATCCTTTTTGATCTTCAAAAGCATTATATAATGGAAGAAGTCGCTCCAGCAGGCAAAACTACCGGAGATTTGGAAATCAACATAATTTTAAAACAAATCCTTAAAAATCAGATTTGCCTTACGCTCTTTAGCGACGGAGAACCGGTTGCAAAGGCAAACACAAACGCCATCGGCTGGAACTGCGTGCAGCTTGGCGGTGTTTACACAAATCCTCTTTACCGCAGAAACGGCTATGCTCTTCAACTGGTTTACAACCTTTCTGCCCGCATTTTACGCACCGGCCGTACTGTAACTCTCTACGTTAAAGAAAAAAATACCCCAGCTCTTCAATTATACAAAAAGCTGGGGTTCAAAGAATGCGGAAGTTATTCAATCACTTATTTTTAGTTCTATTTAAATACAAGAGTTATTACGGCAAAAGCACCGATTAAAAAGAACATGTAAACAAGGCCGAGCACTGCCGCAATCTGAGGAAAGCTTAAAAGCATTAAGCCCCAGACGATTGTAAGCGCACCAAGGGAAATGGCTGTCATTCCGCTTCCCTTAGCCCTGAACGTGTTTTTCCGCCGGCTTACTTCGTCTGCAGCAGAACTTGCATTCAGTTTTTCAAGAAAACTTGCGGAAAGAAAGTAAATTCCTGTTCCGATGAAGACCAGTCCTGCAAGAAAAGCTAAAATAATTAGAACTACAATTTTAGTATTCATAAATCTCTAAAAATAGCAAAACACAGTTTTGCCGAGCCATTTTCACGATGAACCTAAACTGACCCTTTCGGCTCAGTTTTTAACGGTTCTTCGATTATCGGCTTATTTTGAAAGCAGGTTGTTCAAATGTTTAACAAACTCAGCAGGTTCTTTTAATTCAACACCTGCAATCAGCAGAGCCTGATCAAGAAGAACCTCAGAAACATCTGCAATCAGAGCTTCGTCGTCGCTTTCCTTGATTTTTGCAAGGATAGGATGGTCGCCGTTTACTTCAAGAATAGGCTTGATTTCCGGTCCCATCTGACCCATTGCCTTCATCATGCGTTCCATCTGATAGCTTGGGTCGTTTTCATCAACAACGATACATGAAGGGTTTTCGCCACTCAAAGTCTT
>JAILHD010000086.1 GCA_024696155.1 Treponema sp.
TTCATTCCCTTTTCAATGCTGCCGCTTCCAATTTCAAAAAGCGCTACAGCCTTGTTCATTTTTGTGATATAAACCTTATCACCCTTTTTAAGAGAGTCAAACTCCGAAATATCTTTATATCCCTTAGCTTTTGCAAGTGTAATTATCTGTTGAACACATTCGCGCTCAGTTTTTCCGTTATCAAGAAATTTTTTGTAATCTTCAATCAGTTTTTCGTTCATTTTGTCCTCTATATATTCAGGTAATTATTTGCCAGTATGTATTATTAATATAGAAAAAATTATCTGAATGAGCAATAAAAATTTCATATTTCAACATTTTAAGTAAATCCGCTATACTATCCTTATGCATAACGACTTCAATCTCTGCCCCATGTGCGGAAGCAAAAATATACAGAATAAAAATGACCGCAAATGGTTTTGTCCGGACTGCGGTTTTGACCTTTACTGCAACGTAGCAGCAGCTGTAGGCGTTTTGATTTTTGATGACGACAATAATTTTCTTTTTGAAAAACGCGCAAAAAATCCTAAAAAAGGCTTTCTTACACAACCCGGTGGATTTATTGACGCAGACGAAAGTGCAGAAGATGCCGTTGCCCGTGAATGCCGCGAAGAACTTGGCGCCCAAGTCACCGACATCCGCTACCTTGGCTCGTATCCGAATACTTATGAATATAAAAATATCACCTACAAAACCTGCGACATGTTTTTTACAGCAAAACTTTCTGACTGTCAGAACATTAATGACTTTGTAACCCGACTTAACCGTCAGGAAACAGAAGTTGAAGAAGTTGTAATTCAGAAAATCACTTCTGCTGACGACATAGATACCATTCCGCTTGCTTTTGTTTCTACCCGCAATGCGCTGAAAGACTTTTTTAAGAGAGGCTAAATTATGGATATTATTTCAATTCTGCTGCTTGCATCTTACTGTGCTATGTTTATTCTGCTCCTTACAATTCCCCTCCGCCGCCGTGCCCTTATGCTGCGTGCCGGAAGACGCATTTTTGCAATTCCTACAAAAAAGCGGACATTTTTTAAAGGCGCAGCAATCATTCTTTTGTGCGTTGTTCTTGTTTTTGTAATTAAAACCCGCTATTTTTCTATTTTTGTTGATATTGCCTTCTGCGGTACTGCAATTTTAGGCGTTGAGTTCGTTGCCCGCCTTTTTTCTGTTGCAACTCTCTGCGGTGCCTGGCAGAACGCCGTACTTTTAGACACAGAAGTCGTTCTTTATGATGACATCAGCGTTTTCCCAGTTCTTCAACTTCCACCGGAAGAGCAGAAAAACTACGCTGCAAATATTCTGGTTGCAGAAACAAAATCCCGAGGCACAGTAAACCTGATTTTTCCTTCAGCTGAAGTTTGCCAGAAAGTACTGGAAGTAATTTTTACAGAACGCCCGGAGCTTAAATCTTAATAAATTTTAGAAATTCCGCTCCGAGCCCCTAGACAAGAATTATTATAACTGATATAGTTATAACACAGTTTTGGTGTGGTACCCAAGCGGTAAGGGATCGGTCTGCAAAACCGTCATTGGTTGGTTCGACTCCAATCCACACCTGAGTGAAAGAAAAAGACAGTCCAAAAGACTGTCTTTTTTCTTCTAAAAATGTCTCTTCCATCACGCAGAGGCCAAGCCCCGTGATGATTATATATATCAAGCCGGTGACTTTACGTTACCGGCTTTCTTTTTACCTTTACAAGTTTTGCGCGATTACTTACAATAATATATATGGTTATCAGTTTGATTTTAATTTTAGCGCTGGTAGTTTTTCTGGCGACTTTTATTGGTTTTAATATTTCCAATGTAATTCCAGCTTTCTGGTTTTTTAAAACTTACACTAACCTTCCTGTAGTTATTCTTGTTTTTATAGCATTTGGAGCAGGAATTGTACTTTCGCTTTTATGCGTTCTTTTTGCACGCCTTCGCAAATCTGATGAAGAAAATTCTGTTCAGGAAGCAAAGAACAAGGTAGAAAAAGCAGAAAAGAAAGAACAGAAGCTTAAAGAAAAGAGTGATAAAAAGCTCGCTAAACTTGCTGCAAAAGAGGCAAAAGCTTCTAAATCAAAAAAGACAAAGCCTGAAGATTTAAATAAAACTCAGGAAATGTCTACCGCCGATTTGCAGAACATGCCTAAATAACATTTGCCGGATTTTTGAGGGAAAATATGAAAAAACTTGTTGCAACCACTGCTAGTCTTTTTGCAATTTTAAATCTTTTTGGAGCTGAACTAAAGGCAAAAAACATTACTGCCGAAGCTGCAAAAAAACAGGATGTTGATCAGGCAATTCATTACCTTAAAAATCAGGTTTCTAAAATTACAGAACCAAGCGAAAAACGTGCTGTTTATATTTTTATGGCTTCACTCCAGGAGCAGCTTTCACTTTACGGTGATGCACAGATTTCTTATGCCTCGGCAGCTTCTATTGCGGCTCTGGACGCAGAAGACATGCCTAAAAAATCTAACGAACAGCTTGTTTTAGACGCAGTTCGTTGTGCCCTTAGTGGTGGCGATGCAGACACTGCAGATTCATATCTTAATTCCGCAGTTCGCAATTCTAAAAATCCAAAAGTTCAGGCATATATAAAACTCTATTCACAGTGGAGCAGACTTTGTCGTGCCCAGACCGCAGAAGATTTACAGGAACCAATTCTTCTTTTGCAGGCATACCGCGGAATGGAAAGCATGAGCTATGTTCAGCCAGCAGTTCTTTTAACACTCTGGTATCTTACAGGTGACAAATCATATTCTGTAGAAATTACTGGCCGCTATCCAAAATCTATGGAAGCAGCAGTTGTAAACGGAGATGCTCAACTTCTTCCTACCCCATTCTGGTTCTTTGTACCTAAAAAAGGAATCGCAGAACAGGGAACAGGAAGCTACGCAGTAGCAGAACTTCCAAAAGACGAACAGAATGCAGACGGTAATGGTGCTATTTCTCTTGCAATTCCAGATTCTGTAAAAAATACCACTAAGGCAGAAGATTCAAACGCTGCATCTACAAGCACAACTTCTAAACTTCAGCTGGGACTCTTCCGCACACAGAGTAATGCAGACGCACTTTCTAAAGAAGTAAATAAAAAAGGCTTTAATTCTTATGTGTCTTCAGAAACCCGTGCAAGCGGCACAACTTACTATCTGGTTCTGATAAATGATTCGGATGGCTCTGTTGCAGACAAACTCCGCAATAACGGCTATGAATGCTATGTAGTAGAATAATACTAAAAATCTAAAGATTGGTTTGCCACAAAACTAGCGGGTGACGCGCCCGCACATTCTTCTAAAACCCATTACAACCGGCACTCTTTTTTTTACGCCCGGCAGCACATTTCTTCCATTTATGACCATCTGCGATGAACTTCCGCCGTCAAATTCCATAGCAACGTCTGCTCCCTGTTCCTTAAAAATCTCTGCGCAGTCACCAAACGAAAGTTTTTTTCCCACAAGGATTAAAAGTGTTTTTCCGCCGTCACAAAGAGCAACTGCAGTGCGGTAATCTTTACGGTCTAAAAACTCGTATTCAATTCCGTCGCGTAAAATTGTCCAGAATCCACCCATGGCAAGGACCGGTAGTTCATTCGAACCATATTTTTCTATAATTTCTTCCTGACTGTCAAAAATCTCTGCCCGCCAGCCAGTTTCTTCCTTAAAAAAAACAATGCCAGCATATCTTTCTACCGCCGGATATATTATTTTTCCATTATTGACTATAAGACCAACGGGAGTGCCGTCTTTTGCAAACTGTGTTGTGTTAATTACAATTTCACTGCCAGATTTTATAGCAAACTCTTTAGGATAAAAAAGACGTTTTTCATAATCTTCTTCAAAATTGGTTGTAATCTGTAAATCAGGTAAAGACAAATCAACTTTTTCTATAGTATAACTTCCCTGATTATAAACCGAACCAAGCGTAGCACAGGAAGAAAGATAAATGCCGGCAAATACAGAAATAATTAAGCTATAAATTGTATGTCGATTTTTCATAGATTGTTTTCTTTTTGAATTACCTCAGCAATTTTTGTAAGGTCTGAAACTTTTGCAAATAGCAGCTTGCATAAATCCTGGTCAGGCTCATCCTGATCTGGCACCATGCAGACTTTACAGCCTGCCCTGCTTGCACTCAGAACTCCATTTGGAGAATCTTCTACCGCAAGACATTCAGCAGGAGAAAGCGAAAGTTTATTGCACGCAAATTCATAAATATCTGGCGCAGGCTTTCCATGCTCTACCATTGTTGCAGAAATAAAATTATCAAATTCTTTATGAATACCAAGCTTTTCCAAATATTGCATAGAACGTTCAATAGGAGAAGCTGTTGCAATGGCACGAAGGATTTTATTTTCTTTTAAGAAAGCAAGAATTTCTTTTGCACCTGGACGCAGCTGTAAACCACGCTCTGCAATCATTTCTTCCATTAGTTTTTCGCGATAAGAACGTACAGCTTTGTAATCAAAATTCGAATCTCCAGATAACTCCTTCATATATTCGGGCGCGAAAGGACGACCAAGAGAACGGAGCGTAAGCGCCTGCGCATCAGAAAGAGAATATCCAAAATGTTCGAATGCCTTTGGCCAGCAGATGCGGAAATATTTTTCCGTATCTATAAGAGTGCCGTCCAAATCAAAAATTACAGCTTTTATCATTAAAGAGCCCGTTCTGCACTTTCAAGCGTATTCTGCATAAGCATTGCAATTGTCATAGGCCCAACTCCGCCTGGAACCGGGGTGATAAAACTTGTTTTTTCCTTCAAATCATCAAAATCGCAGTCACCTACAAGGCGGAAACCTGATTTTTTACTGCTGTCTGGAATACGGTTTACACCAACGTCAATTACTACCGCTCCGTCTTTTACCATATCGGCAGTAAGTGTATGAGGGCGCCCGCTGGCAACAACAATAATATCTGCCTGTCGGGTAATTTCTGCCATGTTTTTTGTTCCTGTATGGCACATTGTAACGGTGCAGTTTACGTCTTTACGTGCTAAAAGTGCTGCGACCGGCTTGCCTACAATATTTGAACGACCAATTACTACCGCGTGTTTTCCGCTGGTTTCTATTCTAGCCTGCCGGAGCAGCACAATCACCCCATGCGGGGTACAAGGTAAAAAGCCCGGACGTCCAATCAGCATGTTACCAACATTTACAGGGTGGAAGCCATCAACATCTTTTTCTGGTTTGATTGCCATAATTACTTTATCTTCATTAATATGCTTTGGAAGTGGCAGCTGAACAAGAATACCGTGAACGCTTGGGTCGGCATTAAGGTCTTCAATAAGTTTAAGGAGTTCTGCTTCTGAAGTTGATTCAGGCAGATGCACACTGCGGTCAACCATTCCAACTTCGGCAAGAGCCTTCTGCTTACCGGTAACGTAGCTTACACTGGCAGGATTTTCACCCACAAGAATTACAGCAAGGCAAGGAGCAATTCCCTTTTCCTTAAGCTGACTAACTTTTTTTGCAACATCAGCGCGAACATCTGCAGCAACCTGTTTTCCGTCAATAATTACAGCACTCATAGTAACTTTTACTCCACAACTCTGTTTAATTGATAAATATCGTTAAAATCTATATGATATGTAGCATAATAAAATTTTTGAGACAAAATATCCATATAAAATGTAAAAGGAAACCATATATGAAGCGCATAATTTCCGTGTTCTTACTTCTTTCAATCTTTGCCGGCTCTGTTTTTGCACAAGAAGACGACGGTCCAGATATCTACGAAGATGATTATGAATATTTGCAGAACGGTCCAGGTGATCAGTTTTTAAAGATTGAACTTGGAGCTCTTTTTCCTTTAAATTTTGATGGAAAACTCTGGCCAGGCGTACAGGCAACAATCGGTTATTACAGATTTTTGAACACATGGCTTGCGCTTGGTGGAGAAATTTCGGTTTCCAGCCAGTTTTCTATTGGTAACAAGGCGCTGTTCATGGTTCCAATCACTTTTGGTGCAATGGCTCAGCCTACTTTCAAAAAATTTGAATTCCCAATTTTCCTTACTTTTGGTCTTGCAGATCATACCTGGGCAAATGCAACTTACTTCCCAGCCTTTACCATGAAGGCAGAAGCCGGTGCATTCTACCGTTTAACAGAAGCCTGGTCTTTTGGACTTACTTCTTACGTAATGTGGTCTGTAGAAAAAGCAAAAGATGAATATACTCACGGATGGTTTGAATCAGCCTCTCTTGCTGCAAGATACCACTTCTAACAAATCACAAAATTAGGACTGAACTATGAAAAAACTTAAAAATATATTTGTTACCCTTTCAATTACGTCTTCTTTGTTTTTTACAAGCTGTTATAATGCCGTTTTTTATGAAGTAATGCGCGACGTTGTTTCTGAAGATGCAGATGTTTCAGGTTCAATCAACCAGATTACACGCTATACAGTAGGCGGAACAGAATATCTTGTTTGTAATGCAGATGGTGGTCTTCGCTATAAACTGGCTGACAAAGACCACAGAAACCATGGAGAATGGGCAACATATAAACACCTTCCTTTTGAACTCCATTATTATGAT
>JAILHD010000106.1 GCA_024696155.1 Treponema sp.
ATTTTTGAAGCACATGTAAGACGGTTACCCTTGCAGGAAATATTATCCTTGTTTGCAAAAGGGATTCCCAGAAGAGGCTTCTTTTCATAAAGAGCATCCAGACTGCCGCCAGCCTTTGCTTCTGCAATTTCCTTATCAGCAGCTTCTGCCTTTATTACGGCATCTTCGTACATTTCGATGAAGGCATTCAAAGGAATTGCAGCAGATTTATCTTTATTGAAAGTTTCAACAGCATTTTTTACCAGTTCTGCGCTGGTTACTTCACCCTTCTTAAGGGCATCTCGAGTTTCTTTGATTGTGTAATACATTATGCACCGGCTCCCAAAACTTTAGGTACCTGGAAATATCCATCCATAAAGTCTTTTGATACTTTCTTAACATCAGAAATTTCCAGACCTTCTACAACTTCATCACCGCGAAGCTTTTCAACCTGAGTAGAAGGATATGCGTCATAAGGATTTTCGCTGTCATCGTATTTAGAAAGGATTTCAAAATATCCTACGATATCGTCAACCTGTTTTTTAAGAGTTTCCATGTCTGTACTTTCCGGAGAAAGACGTGACAAATAAAGGAGATTTTCAAGAGTCTCCTGATCAATCTTTTTATGAGTAGTAGCCATAATGTGCTATTATAGTAAATAGTAGGATTTTAATAAATAGCGGTAGAAAAGTGCCTACTTACAAAGCAGCAAAAGTCCTTCAACAATAGCCTTGTGCTCTTCGGGAGCAATGCGCGCGTAGAGAGAATCCGGGGTGTCGTCAGGCATTACAGGAACGCGCTTTTGGATAAGGATTTTTCCGCCGTCACATTCGCTGCTTACAAGGTGGATGGTACAGCCGCTTTCTTTTTCGCCGGCTGCAAGAACAGCTTCGTGAACGTGGTGGCCCCACATGCCGACTCCGCCAAACTTTGGCAAGAGAGCCGGATGCAGGTTTATGATTTTGTCTTTGTATTCTTCAAGGATTTTTCCACTTAAAACAGTGAGCCAGCCAGCCTGAACGATTGCTTCAGCACCGAACTCGCGGCATTTTGCGAGAACGGCATCAGAAACTGCAAGTCGCTTTTCGTCGCGGGAAGCAGCCTTTGCAACCTCCGCTCCCATAACGGCAAAAGGCGAACAGATTACGCTAGGAATACCAGCCTTAGCGGCACGTTCCAATGCAAAGGCCTTCTTAGTATCAGAAATGACGCAGACAATTTCGTAAGGGCAGGCGTCGCCCTGGGAAGTCTGGTAATCAATTAAAGCCTGTAAGTTTGTTCCGCCGCCGCTAACGAGTACGGCTGTTTTAAGTTTTTGCATAAATAATTTCCTTTGAGAATCGGGGGGTCTTAGGGGGTAAGCAACTTGTTGCGTCCCCCTAGGCGAAAGGGTAGCCCGCAACGAAGTGCGGGCGCAGGGGAAGACTTTCCCCTCCTAGTTAATCTTCAAACAAAACAGAGTCTTTCTGTCCCTTTACTTCGCCCTTAGCGTATTCTACGCGGCCGATTTTGTAAGCTTTCATGTCAGGGCAGTAATCTTTGTGGTATTTAGAAGCATTTGCGTTGAACATTGCAAGAATATCATCAGCTTCTTTAGCGCTAACAGCAAGCACAAAACCGATTCCCATGTTGAAAGTATTGTAAATAGAAGCAGTATCAGCACCACGGCGGATAAGTTCGCCAAATACAGGAGGAATATCCCAGCTTCCGCGGTTGATTACAGAAATCAGCTGCTTTTTGCCCTCTTTAGCCTTTGGATACATACGAGGAATATTTTCGTAGAATCCGCCGCCAGTAACGTGAACCATACCGTGAACAGCCTTGCGGTATTTTTTCAAAACTTCCATAACAGGCTTAACGTAAATGCGTGTTGGTGTAAGAAGCACTTCACCGATAGTTTTTCCTGTATCTTTACCGTCAATCTGGAACGGATCATCAAAATTCTGAACAAGCTTGCGAACCAGGCTGAAACCGTTAGAGTGAACGCCAGTAGACGAAAGACCAATCAAAACATCGCCTTCGCGAATATCCTGACCAGTAATCATTTCTTTCTTTTCGCCAACGCCAACGCCAAAGCCGGCAAGGTCATATTTTCCGTCATCATAAAAATCAGGCATTTCAGCAGTTTCACCGCCAAGAAGGGCACAGCCTGTATCTACACAACCGTCTGCAACACCCTTTACAAGGTCAGCAGCAACATCAGCATCAAGCTTTCCGCAGGCAACATAATCAAGGAAGAAGGAAGTCTGAACACCTGAGCAGAGAATGTCGTTTACGCTCATAGCAACACAGTCGATTCCAACAGTGTCATATTTTTTCATTTTGAAGGCAATGTCCAGTTTTGTACCAACGCCGTCAGTTCCACTTACAATTACAGGATTTTTATATCCCTTTGGAACCTCAAACATTCCGTTAAAACTTCCCAAACCTGTCAAAAGTCCTGGAATTGCAGTTCTCTTTGCATGTTCCTTGTACTTATCAACTGCGCGATAACCTTCTTCTACGTCTACACCTGATTCTTTGTAAGATGCCATGATCTTCTCCTGTTATTTATTTGGGCGTTTCCCTCGCTGCCGCTCGGGCCGCTACGTTCCGGGTTCCGCTATCGCTCCAGCCTCCTCGGTCGCTCCTTTCTCTCGCTTCCTGCGGTGGCCAGCTGCGCTGCCCTTCACATCGCTAACGCAATTTTAAAATTTAATATCAATTCCCGATGCTGCCGCATCATCTGCAAGCTTTTTTCTAAAAGCAATTAGTTTTTCTTTAAGTTCTGGATTAGAAAGTGCAAGAATCTGCACTGCAAGATAAGCCGCATTTTTTGCGCTGTTAATTCCTACTGTTGCGACCGGAATCTGAGGAGGCATCTGAACAATGCTCAAAAGCGCGTCCATTCCGCCAAGACCATTTGATTTTTCGCTTACACACTCAAGCGGAACTCCGATTACAGGAAGAGTTGTAATTCCTGCAATCACACCTGGAAGTGCAGCGGCCAATCCGGCACCAGCAATAATTACCTGACAACCGTCCTTTTCAACCTGTTCAACTGTCTGCTTAAGTAAAGCCCCGGCTCTGTGGGCAGAAATGATGTAAGCCTTGTAATCCACGCCGAATTCTGTAAGAACATCGGCAGCCTTTTTCATTGTGTCTTTGTCAGACTTAGACCCGAAAAAAATTGCAACTTTCATGGTAGAGTTATAGCATAAAACGGGGTTTATATTCAAATGGAAAGTTTCAAAGCTTTTCTTTATAATGAACTCAATTATGAAAATCTATCTTAGCAGACCTGGTGTTATCTGCGCAGCGGGAAACTCGGCAGAAGAACTTTATAACGCAACCTGTCGGGCAGACAATTCTTGTATAAAAAAACGATTAGTAGACGGCGGGCAGGAATTTTTTGCAGCATCTGTAAATAAAGATGATTTTGCATCTGTTCCAACTTTTGATTCAAAAATTATCCGCATAGAAAATGCAGCATTAAATCAAATCGAAAATACAGTCTCTCTTGCAGTAAAGAGCTTTGGAGCAGATAAAATCGGCGTATGCGTCGGCTCGTGCGACAATCTTACAGAACTTTCAGGGCCTTCTCATCTGGAATATTTTACCTCAGGTGATTTTAAAGATTATTCAATAGAAAAACAAAGTGCACAGTATGTAGCACGCTTTGTAAAAGAACGCTTTTCACTAAAAGGTCCATGTAATACCTTTAGTACGGCATGCTCTTCAAGTGCAGGTGCAATCATAAAGGCTGCGCAACTTATAAAAAGCGGAATTTGCGATGCAGTAATTGCCGGTGGCGTAGACATTGCAAGCGACACAGCTCTTTTAGGCTTTGGCTCGCTGGAAGCAATCTCTCCTACCCCAACAAATCCTTTCAGTAAAAACAGACACGGAATCACACTTGGCGAGGCCTCGGCCTTTTTTGTACTTTCCCGCGAAGATTTAGATAAAACAGGCATTACACTTGCAGGGTACAGCGAATCAGCAGATGCCTATCACATGACAAGCCCAGATCCGGAAGGAACGGGAGCCGCTATTGCAATGGAAAGTGCCTTAAAATCAGCAGGCCTTACGCCAAAAGATATAGGCTATTTGAATCTGCACGGAACAGGCACAAAATTTAATGACAGCATGGAATCAAAAGCTGTAGACAAAGTTTTTGGAAGCGTAAAAGTGCACTGCAGCTCTACAAAAGGCACAACAGGTCACACACTTGGTGCCGCTGCCGCACTGGAACTTGCAGTATGTTTTGAAGTTTTGCAATCTGACAAAAAAGAAGTTGCACTCCCAGCCCAGCATTGGGACAAACTTCAGGATGAAGAACTTCCTGTTTTGAACATAGTAAATGAAGGCGACGTTGTAGAAGGCATTCGCGCCTGTATGAGTAACAGCTTTGCTTTTGGCGGCTCCAACGCGTCATTAATAATTTCAAAAGAATAAAAATTGAGGAAAATAAAATGAATAAAAAAACTAACAACGGCCCGGACAAGGCAATTTTTTCTGCAGATTTTTTTAAGAACGATAACATCCGCGCTGTAGACGCAAAAACCCGCGCACAGGAAATAGCTTTTGCACCAATGACTTTTCAGGCAATTCGTGCAATGCTGGAACTTGGAATTCTTAAGCTGATAGAAGATGCCGGCGAAAAAGGAATCAGCGGAAAGGAACTTTCAGAAAAAGCAAATATCAGCCAGTACGGTGTAAACCTTCTTTGCGAAATGGCACTTGGCATGGAAGTAATTAAACTTTCAAAGGACAGCACTTTTGAAACCGATGAACGCTATGTAATCGGCAAAATCGGCTGGATGCTTCTGGAAGATGATTTAACAAAGGCAAACTTCTGGTTTACAAACGACATCTGCTATCAGGGCTCCTGGGATCTGCTTGAATCAATCAAAAACGGAAAACCGGAAGGTCTTAAAGTTTTTGGTGATAAATGGACAACAATCTACGAAGCTTTATCTACTTTGCCAGAACGCGCAAAAAAAAGCTGGTTTGATTTTGATCATTTTTATTCTGATATTGCATTCCCGGATGCACTGCCTATTGTTTTTGCAAAAAAGCCAAAACTTTTAATAGATATTGGCGGAAACACTGCAAAATGGGCAATTTCCTGCTGCAA
>JAILHD010000120.1 GCA_024696155.1 Treponema sp.
AATTTGCCATTACAGAACATCTCCACATTTACGGCATACACGAATTTTCTTGTCGCCGTCGATTTTATAACCAATCTTTGTAGGACCGCATTTTTTACATACGATTGCTACATTTGAAATATTAAGAGGAGCTTCGATCTCAGCGATACCGCCCTGATCCTGCTGGCTCTTCTTTCTCATTGCCTTTTTAACAATGTTTACACCAGATACTATAACTGCATCTTTTTTAGGAAGGATGCGAACAACTGTTCCTCTCTTTCCTTTATCTTTACCAGCAATTACCTGTACTGTATCGTCCTTATGGATTTTGAACTTCTTTTCCATTCTTATTTCTCCTTAAAGAACCTCTGGAGCAAGTGATATAATCTTCATAAAGTCCATATCACGGAGCTCACGAGCTACAGGTCCAAAAATACGTTTTCCTTTAGGATTCTTGCTATCGTCAACGATAACACAAGCGTTATCATCAAAACGAATGTAAGTTCCATCTGGGCGTCTGTATTCCTTTGCCTGGCGTACAATTACAGCCTTTTCAATTGAACCTTTTTTAATAGTAGAGGTTGGAATTGCTTCCTTAACCGCTACAACCACTATATCGCCTATACCAGCATATCTGCGATGTGAACCGCCGATAACTTTAATACACTGAACAATTTTTGCTCCGGAGTTATCAGCAACTGTCATACAAGATTGCATCTGAATCATATTCTTAACTCCTCGCCTTATTTAGCACGTTCGATGATTTCTGCAAGTCTCCAGCACTTATTCTTGCTGAGAGGTCTACATTCAACTATACGAACTGTATCGCCTTCATGAGCATCATTATTTTCATCATGAGCCATGTATTTCTTTGTTCTAGTTACATATTTCTTGTAAAGTCTATCCATCTTTTTTGTTGTGATCTTTACAACGATGGTTTTATCCATTTTTTCGCTTTCTACGATTCCAACAAAAGATCTTTTTGTAGGCTTTACAGTCTGAACAGTATTCTCTTCCACGGTTCAGCTCCTACTTATTCTCGCCAGCTTTTTCTTTCTGGCTGATAAACGTATTAAGACGTGCGATTTCTCGACGAATTGTACGTTTCTGCATTGGGTTATCTACATGAGAAATTACCATTTTAAAACGGAGATCCATGTATTCCTTTTTAAGCTCATCACGTTTTGCAACCAGTTCATTATAAGACAGTTCTTTGTCATTCTTTTTCTTTGAATCAGCCATCTTATTCCTCCTAGTCCTGTGTTGGCTTATATGCTATTTTTGTTAAAACTGGAAGTTTATCACTTGCAAGTTCCAAAGCTCTGTGAGCAACTTTTAAGTCAACTCCACCAATTTCAAACAAAATCATTCCTGGTTTGATAACAGCAGCCCAGTGATCTGGAGCACCTTTACCCTTACCCATTCGAACTTCGGCAGGTTTCTTTGTAATAGGTTTGTCCGGGAAAACACGAATCCAAACCTGACCCTTACGTTCCAATTTACGGTTGATAGCAACACGGGCTGCTTCAATAACTTTAGCATCCAACCAAGTTGGCTCCATTGCTACCAATGCAATGTCTCCGAAGTCGATATTATTATCACGAGTTGCGAAGCCTTTTTCACGTCCTCGTTGAACCTTTCGGTGAATTACTCTTTTTGGACTTAATGGCATATACTAACTCCTTGCCTTCTTAGAAGAATCAGCACCATCAGCCTTGTCTGTATTTGCCGGACGTGTATTGCGTCTTGGCTTTTTTACAAGCTGTCCTGCATCTTCATTGTGCTCTACGCCATAGTTCATACCGTTATAAACCCAAACTTTTACACCAATTTTTCCGTATGTTGTAGAAGCTGCGTATGTACCATAGTCGATATCAGCACGAAGAGTATGAAGAGGTACTCTTCCTTCCTTGTGTTCTTCTGTACGGCTCATATCAGCACCGCCAAGACGACCACTAAGGCGAACTTTTATACCCTGTGCACCTGCTCTCATAGCATTGCTTACAGCCTGTTTCATAGCCTTTCGGAATGAACCACGACCAGAAAGCTGACGACCAATATTCTGAGCAATTAAAGCAGCATTCAAATCACCGCGTTTAATTTCCTTAATCTTAATCTGTACTTTCTTAGTAAGCTGTTTCTGAATATCAGCACTTATCTTTTCGATAGATGCACCTTTAACACCAATAATAACGCCTGGGCGAGCTGTGTGAATTACAATTGTAACGCGCTGTGGATGACGTACAATTTCAATTTCAGCTATATCAGCATTCTTACATTCTGGAATTTCAGAAACCATTTTACGGATCTTGATATCTTCCAAAACTAAATCTGCAT
>JAILHD010000141.1 GCA_024696155.1 Treponema sp.
GTTGGCGCAAAGTTCATGTTAATGCCAAGACTTTTAATCTCCCGGCAGATGTAGTAAGCGCTGTACCAGGAATCAATAGGATAGCCAGAAGCGCCAATTGCCATGTTTCCCGGAGCAATAGTGGTGTCTCCTTTTACGTGGCGAACCCAGCCCCCTTCCTGGTCTGTAGCAACAAAAAGCGGAATCTGAAAGCGTCCTTCTGCTGACTTATGCTGCATTGTAGCAACAGATTTTGCAACTGTATGAATGTCGTCTGTGTTCCAGCCAAAGACCTTAATGCTTCCAAGTCCGCGTTCTACCCACTGATGAAGCAATAAAGGAGGTTCTGCACCCGCCCATCCAAACATAAAAGTCTGGCTCAAAAGTTCAGCATCCGTCATCTGGTCTACAAGAAGCTGAGAAAGCTCATCAGCTGGAACGTCTGACCAGAAGGTTACATTACGATTAGAAGAAACCGGCGCGTCTGAAACAAGATTAATCTGCTGTGCAAAAAACAAGCCGCCGGCGCCAAGCCCAAGCAGCAGGGCAAAAATACCAGATTTCACTAAGAAGCTACACTTTTTCATCAATTTGACCGCCTGTCTGATACAAAGTTTTTAGTACGTTGAGGATTGCATTTTCCTCATAATTATAAGTTTTGGTTTCGCGCGGAACAAATTCCAAAAAACGCTCTCCGGAACTAGATTTATAAATGGAAGGGGTCCATTCTTTTTCCCCCTGAACTGCAAAAAGCCAGTAAGAAAGATAAATCAGACTGCTTCCGTATGCATAAGCCTGTTTCTGGCATAAAGGCGACCTGAAATCAAGCTGATGAATGGAAGACAGATTTTCATTCTTTTTTTGAGAGACTTCTGTGCCCTCTGCAAGTTTTGCTGCCTTAAAAATTCGGAGTGCCGATAAAAGCGATTCTTCATCTTCTTCAATTTCTTTAGAAACAGGATTCAGATATTTTTCATATTCCGAGCGGATTTTTTCTATCTTTTCTTCTTCGCTCAAGTTTATTTTTTTCTGAAGTTCCTTATCTTTACTTTCGGGCTTTACAAAAACTGCTGATTCAGCTTCTTCAAATCGGGAAAGTTTTTTAGAAAAATTAGAAAGTGCATCGGTAATACTCATAAACGCTCCAGATTACCGGTCCAGAAATTTCTGTGCTGCGTGAGCGGCAATTGCACCGTCGCTTACTGCCGTAACAATCTGACGGAAGGATTTTGAGCGAACGTCTCCTGCCGCAAAAAGGCCTGGCATTGGAGTCATCATATCTTCATCAGTTACAATGTAACCGCCTTCGTCTTTTGGAAGCATATCTACAAGCTCTGTCTGAGGAAGCATTCCCGTAAAAACAAAAAGCGCATCGGCAGAAATTTCCTGCACAACCCCAGTCTGAACATTCTGAATCACAAGAGAAGTTACAACATTGTCGCCTTTTACTTCTTTTACGATTGTATCATAAAGCGGCTTTACACCAGCGTCGCGCATTTTTTCTACAACAGCCTTCTGTGCGCGGAAGGAACTGCGTCTGTGAATAATTGTTACGTCTTTTGAAAGTGAAGCAAGATAAGTTGCTTCGCTGCAGGCAGAATCTCCGCCACCGACTACAAAAATCTTTTTATTTGCAAAGAAAGGACCGTCGCAAACCGCACAGTAAGAAACACCGCGGCCTGCAAATTCCTTCTCACCAGGAACACCAAGCTCTGTATGAATGGCACCTGTGGCAATGCACAAAGCAGGAGCTTCGTAAATAACCTTTTTTGTTGTGACTACAAAAGTTTCGCCACGCTTATCTATAGAAGAAACAGTTGCTTCTTCAAATTCTGCACCAAACGCCTCTGCCTGAAGCTTCATGTTTTCCATAAAAAACGAACCGTTCAAAGCAGGATATACGCCTGGATAATTTTCCAAGTCTGAAATCTGAGAAACCTGACCACCCGCACCAGACGCATCAATTACAACAGTACTAAGTCCACCGCGAGCCGCATATTGAGCCGAAGCAAGTCCCGCAGGCCCCGCCCCGATTATAATATAATCAAAAGTCTTTGTTTCCATAGTTTAAGTATACTTTATTTTTGCACAATCGCAAGGTGTAGAATACAGTGTATATAACGCGAATGTACAAAGCACCGACGCAAGGTAGCGTACATGCACTTTCAAATGTAATACAGATTTTTACGCTACCGGGTTATATTCTTTAGCCAGCCTTTTTTGAAGTAATGCACAATGACAAAAGGCATTTTTTCAAACTCATCCAAAAAAAGAATAAAATATACTACGAGCGGCGGAAGCTTGAGCACAAAGGCACTGATTAAACCAGATGGAACAACAACTGCCCACATACAGATTGTATCAAGAATAAAGCCAAACTTAGAGTCACCACCTGCACGGAAAATTCCGCAAATCAAAACTGTATTAATTGCGGCTCCAACTATTGAATACGAGTTTATAAACAAGAGTACGTTGCGGTAGCGTGCTGCAGTTTCCGAAAGCGTTGCAAGCCGCGGCATAATCGGGAACAAACAAAGCATTGCAATGCCCCCAACCACGCCTGCAAGGATTGTACTGCGGGCAAGACGGGAAGCATTGCGTTCTGCAAGGTCCATCTGTCCAGCGCCGATAGTTTTTCCAATAATAATTGCTCCACCATACGCCATACCAAAACACAAAATGGAAGCAAGGTTTCGCACAACGTTTACAATCGAGTTTGCAGCAACAATATCTTCTCCAAGGTGACCAAGAATTACCGAGTACATAGAAAAAGCTGCGCCCCAAACAAGTTCATTACCCAGGGCTGGAAGTGAATACTTAAAAAAGTCTTGAGTAAGTTCGCGGCTTCTGCGGAAGAGCACTGCCATTGTAAGACGAATTTCTTTCTGGCGTGCTGCGTAAATAAGGCACACACAAACTTCAATTGCGCGTGAAACAGAAGTTGCAATTCCTACGCCAAAAATACCAAGTTTAGGAGCTCCAAAAAGACCAAAGATGAATACTCCGTTCAAAAATACGTTTAAGCCCAATGCAAGGAAGGTCAAAAAAGTTGAAATACGAACTTTTTCTACACTCTTAAACGTAGCACAGAAAATCTGAGTAATAGAAATAAAAATGTAAGAAAAACTTACCGCACGCAGATAAACAGCTCCAGTCTGAATCAGGTTCGGATCATCTGTAAAAATGCGCATTAAAAACTGAGGAACAAAAAAAGCTGCAATACCAAATACGCAGCCCACAGTAAACGCAATACGCAGGGCAATTCCCGTAAGGGTCTTAATAGAATCAATATCCTTTTTACCCCAGTACTGAGCGCAAAGCATTCCAAGACCAGAAGAAAGCCCAACAGTAATCATAAAAAGAATAAAAATAATCTGCCCCGCAAGAGAACTTGCCGCAATTGCAGTCTGACCAACATAGCCAAGCATAATAACATCCACAGAGCTGACAGCAGCGCTAATCAGATTCTGTAAAGCGATTGGTCCAACAACCTTAAATAGTGATTTGTAAAAATCTTTTGCTTCTCTATTCATAAAACATCCAAAACTTAGAAAACTAACAATACCATTTTTCTTTATTTTGATGTAAAATTGAATTTATGACAATTGCATTATTTTCAGACAGCTATTTACCAACAAAATCAGGAATCGTAACCGTTGTAGTTCAACTACGCGAACAACTTATAAAACTTGGACACCGCGTAATTTTAGTTACCGTAAACACAACAGAAGATTACACAACAGACGATCCGGATATTTACCGCGTACATTCAGTTCCGCTTGGAATGGGTACAGACCAGTTTATGGCCCTTCCTGCAATGCATCCTCTTGTTCACTATCTTAAAGCACAGGGGGTAGAAATTATTCATTGTCATACAGAATTTGGGGTTGGTAAAGCAGGCCTTAGAGCAGCCCGAATCCTTAAAATTCCAGCAATCTGTACAACTCACACAATGTGGGTAGATTTTTATAAATACTATCTTCCTCATATGCAGAAACTCATGCGCCCCGCAATGGTAGTAAGTTTTATGAATCACTTTTACAAAAAATTCCATGCGCTCATTGGTGTATCAGTAAAAGCACGCAATTACTACAAGCAGCCAGACATGATTCCTCAGGTGCCTTCTGTAATCATTCCAAACTCTATAGACAGTTCAAAGTTTCTTGCCGAACATGCAACAGAAGAAGAAAAACTTGCACTTAGAAAACAGCTTGGAATTGCAAAAGACGACATTATGCTTTTGTTCGTAGGACGCATTGGCGAAGAAAAGCGCGTTATTGAACTTTTGTCTGTTTTCCAGCACGTAACAAAAAAGAATCCAAAAATCAAAGCCGTTCTTGTAGGAAACGGTCCTGCCTACGAAGAGCTTGTTTATGCAGCCCGCGACGAAATCTTAGAGAAAAAAATCTTCTTTACAGGTTTTGTAGACTGGCAGAAAGTTCACACCTACTACGAAACAGCTGATATTTTTGTTACCACATCACTTTCAGAGATGCATTCCATGACAATTCTGGAAGCCCAGATGACAGGCTTACCTCTTGTTTTAAGAAAGGATGACAGCTACCTTGATTCTGTTTATAACGGCCAGAACGGCTACCTTTGCGACAGCGAACGCGAGATGGAAAAACGCATTCTGGAACTTGCAAACGACACCAGAAAACGCGAACAGTTCTCTCGCCGCAGCCTTGAAATTACAAAAAAGTTTACCATAGAATCACACGTAAAAAAGACGCTTAAAGTTTATGAAGAAGTGATTAAGGCATATCCAGGCAGAATTGACGAAAAGAAAGTCATGAAAATGCTGGAAAAAATCTAGTTATGCTGCCAACAGTAATCTGCACAACCCTTTTAGTAGAAAAATCTCCTCAGGCACTGCCACTTGGTGCTGCATGCATTGCTTCTGCAATAAAGCAAAGTAAACTCACCCAAAATCTTTGCAAGGTAAAACTCACAGCTTTTTCTATGGAAGACGATGCAGTACGCGGAAAATCAGAGCAGGAGACCGCAGAATATATTGCACAAAGCATTTTACAGCTCTGTAAAGAAGAAAACGCCGTACAGATTCCCGCTATTGTATGTTTTTCTGTATTCGTATGGAACCGTCTGATTCTGGAAAAGGCAGCGGAACAACTGAGCTCTAAAGGCATAATTACAATTGCAGGCGGCCCCGAAATTACCGCGCACCCGGAGGTTTTTACAGCATTCGATTACACTGTTTCTGGCGAGGGGGAAATTAAAGTTCCGCAGCTGGTGGAGGAGCTTTTACGTAAGCCAAATGATAAAACTACGCCGTCATCAGACGGCAATCATCATTCAAAACGATCAGAAGACAGCTGCCCTCTAACCGCCGCAAACATCGACCTTGCCACATTAAGTTCACCGTATCTTGACGGCACAATCGACCCGGCAGAATACGGCGGTGCCCTCTGGGAACTTGCCCGCGGCTGTCCATTCAAATGCTCCTACTGCTACGAATCAAAAGGCTCAAAAACCGTGCGACTCTTTCCAATGGAACGAATCCGCGCCGAACTGGACTTATTTGCCGCAAAAAAAATCCCCCAGGTTTTTGTACTCGACCCGACTTACAACGCAAACAAAGACCGAGCCCTGCAGATTTTAAAAATGATGGCGCAAAAAACGCCGGATACCTTCTATTATTTTGAAGCCCGTGCCGAATTCATCACACCAGAACTTGCCAGAGCCTTTGCAAAACTTCCCTGCGCCGTTCAGATTGGACTTCAGAGTGCAGACGAAAAGGTTTTGCAGTTGGTTCACCGCCCGTTCAACAAAAAAGTTTTTACAAAAAACATCGCAATTTTGAACCGCGAAGGGGTAATTTTTGGCTTTGACCTGATTTTTGGGCTCCCTGGCGAAACTCTAAACGGTTTTAAGGCGGGAATCGACTTTGCAATTTCTCTCTACCCAAACAACCTGGAACTTTTCTGCCTTTCCGTACTTCCTGGCACCGACCTTTTTGACCGCGCCAGCGAACTTCACCTTACTTTTGAGCCCAATCCGCCGTATCACATCATTCACACAGATTTATTTTCAAAAGAAGATATTTCCCGCGCCGCATCTCTTTCTGCGTCCTGCAATCTGTTCTACAACGAAGGCCGCGCCGTACCATGGTTCAACACCATCTGCCACGCTGCAAAAATCCGTCCTTCTCAGTTTTTTGCCCAGTTTGCAGACTTTTTAAACGCCCGCAATTCAGGCGCCGCGGGAAACGGCCCTTTTCCAAATACACCAGTTTTGCAGCATAAAGAAATAGAAGCCCTGCAGCTGGATTTTGTAAAAAAACTATTTACTCAAAAACACCTTGACCGCCTGTACAACGCCGCAAAAGACATCATCTGCTTAAACGGTGCCATCTCGCGCACACAGGATTCTGGTAAATCAGAAACACTCCGCCTTACCTACAATGCCGAATACATTTACAGTGAATACGCCACAGACCTTCAGTTTTTCTGCCAGAACATAAAACCGCAGCCCTGCAACGTCCAGACCTTTATGAACGGCCGCCTTGCCGACTTTAGGATAAAAAAATAAGTCACCAAAACAGATTTCGCATGTTATACTTTATATAAATCAAATAGAGGTAACTATGTCAGAAAACAAATTCTCTTCTGTTTTACTTTGTATTTCAATCATTTTTGGAAGCTTTATTCTTTCTTTGGGAATGGGAAAAATTACTCATGCAGAACGCACAGTTAGCGTACGCGGACTTGCAGAACAGGAAGTTGATGCAGACCTTGCCGTATGGAAACTTGGTTTTACACAAGGCGGAAACAATCTGCCAGAACTCCAGAAAGACATAATCAAAAACACTCAGATTGTTGTAGAATTTTTGAACCAGCACGGCCTTACAAAAGAAGATTTTACAATTCTTGCTCCAGAAATCGAAGACGCAACTACAAATATTTATTCCAGCGGAAATCCGCGCGTTTTTGACTACGTTGCAAAACAGAGCATTCTTGTGCGCTCTCAAAAAGTAGAAGCAGTAAAAAAGGCATCGGGCTCAACTCTGGACCTTTTAGGAAAAGGCGTTTCTGTAACTTCTGATTACGACAATAAAGTAAACTACGAATTTAACGGCTTAAATGACATCAAACCAGAAATGATTGCTCAGGCAACTACAAATGCCCGCCATGCAGCAGAACAGTTTGCACACGACAGCGGAAGCAAAGTCGGAAAAATCATCAGCGCAACACAAGGTTTATTTTCTATAGAAGATGCCGCCGTTGGTCTGGAAGATAAAAAGAATATCCGCGTAGTAACTACAGTTGTATATTCAATCAAAGGGTAGCAGAAAAAACACTAACACCTTATACTTAACTTATGAACAAAAATACAATTCCTGCACGAAAAGACGTTCCAGCAAAAGATAAATGGAATCTGTCTTCTATATTTAAATCTGAAGAAGAATGGGAAGCAGCATTAAAAGAAATTCCTGCTTTAACTCAAAAAGTTGTTGAATTCAAAGGTAAACTTGGTGAATCTGCACAATCGCTTTTGGGCGCCCTTAAGGCACTGGAAGCAGTTGAAATCAAAATGGAAACAGTTTACCACTATGCATCGCTTTGTCACGAAGCTGATGAAGATGATTCAGCTGCAACAGAACGCGAAGGTAAAGCTACAATCGCTTATACAAAATATTCTGCCGATATCAGCTTTTTTGATCCAGAATTACAGGCAATTGACGAAGTAACTCTGCGTGAATGGATAAAAGCTCCTGAATTTGCTGATTACAAAATCTTTATAGAAAAATCTTTGCATTTTAAGAAATACATTCTTAGCGAAAAAGAAGAACGCATTCTTTCTTTGCAGAGTCAGGCAGCACAGACTGCAGAAAACGCCTTCAGCTTCCTTACCAACGTAGATATGAACAAAACTTTTGGTACGGTAAAAACTTCTGATGGCGAAAAGCAGCTTACAGAATCAACATACACAGTATTCCTGCACGACCAGGATCGTTCTGTGCGCGAAACTGCATACAAACAGTACTACAAAAAATTTGAAGAAAATCAAAACACAATTGCAGCACTTTATGCAGGTTCTGTAAATCAGGATATTTTTAGTGCCCGCGCACGTGGTTATAAATCAAGTCTTGAAGCAGCACTTTACGGAAACAAAGTTCCAGAATCTGTTTACAAAAACCTGATTGAATGCATTCACAAAAATCTTCCGACTTTGCACGAATATTATGCTCTTCGCAAAAAGGCACTTGGAGTTTCTGAATTGCGCCACTACGATGTTTACGTGCCACTTGTAAAATCTGTAAAAACAGTTACTCCTTACGAAAAGGCCGTAGAAATCTGCCGCGAGGCACTTGCTCCACTTGGCAAGGAATACACAGACCGCCTTTGCAACGGACTTTTAAACGGCTGGGCAGACCGCTATGAAAACGTTGGAAAAAGAAGCGGTGCCTTCAGTTCTGGCTGCTACATTGGTGATCCGTTCATCCTTCTAAATTACAAAGAAGACAATATCCGCGATTTGTTCACCGTAGCCCATGAAGGTGGACACAGTATGCACAGCTGGTATTCTGTACACAACAATCCGTTCATGTGTTATGACTACACAATTTTTGAAGCCGAAGTTGCCTCAACCTTTAACGAAGAGCTTGTTTTTGAATATCTTTTAAAAACTGCCGAAAACGATGATATGAAAAAGTATCTTCTTGCAATGCGTGCTGATGATATTCTTGCAACCCTTCACCGCCAGACAATGTTTGCAGAGTTTGAACTTAAAACTCATCAGATGGTGGAAGAAGGAACACCTCTTACAGCAGAAAATCTTCGTAAAACTTACCGCGAACTTCTGGAACTCTACTTTGGTCCTGAAATGCATTTTGAAAGCAATTCTGATATGGAAGGACTTCGCATTCCACACTTCTATTCGGCATTCTACGTTTACAAATATGCAACAGGAATCAGTGCAGCACTGGCACTTGCACACCGCGTAGTAAACGGCGGAGATGCAGAACGCGAAGACTACTTTAAGTTCCTTAAAAGCGGCGGCTCACGTTACCCTATTGAAAGCCTTAGAATTGCAGGCGTTGATATGGAAAAAACAGAACCAGTTCAGGCAGCATGTGACGAATTTAAGAATATTGTGGACCAGTTGAAAAATCTGTTGTAGAATTTTCCCAGGCAGAATTTTGTGTCCAAAACATAAAATTCTGCCGATAAATAAAAAAGTATTATATCTATAAAACGGGGAAGTGCATGAATAAAACTGAATTCAAATCATTCTTGAAAGGTGTTCCAAAAGCGGAACTTCACCTTCATCTTGAAGCAGTAATCACCCTGGCAGGCGTAAAAAAGCTTTACAAAAACAAATTTGGCACAGAAATGTCAAAAGAAGAACAGGAAAGCCTTTTTGCCTACAATGATTTGAACGGATTTATTCAGTCATTCCTTAAAATTCAGGGATTTTACAGCAGTGTAAAAGACTTCAACCTTGTTTTTGATGAGCTGGAAAAATATCTTGTAAAAAACGGAATCGTTTATACAGAAGTTTTCTTTGCGCCATCAGCATTCCTTAAAATGGGATTCAAATATTCAGACATGGTTGAAATTTTCCACAAGAAAATTTCAAAAATCCGCGAAAAACACGGAATCATCATAAAGATGCTTATGGACGTTAGCCGCACCTTTGGCTGCGAAAACGCCATGAACAACTACAATATCCTTAAATCATGTCCGTGCGAAGACATAATTGGAATCGGGCTTGGCGGCGCAGAGGCAAAAGGCCCCGCAAAAGAATTTGAACCTGTTTTTACACAGGCACACAAGGATGGCTTCCGCGCAGTAGCGCATGCAGGAGAAGATGTAGGTCCAGAGTCAATCTGGGATGCCATCAATTATCTTCATTCAGAGCGAATCGGACATGGCTTAACTGCAATGCAGGATGAAAAACTGATGAACGAGCTTGCCTCTACAAAACTTCCTGTTGAAATCTGCGTTACAAGTAACACTTTTACTAAAAAGGTTATCCAAAAAGCCTGCGAACACCCTGTTGCAGATTACCTTAAGCGCGGAATTGTAGTTACAATCAACACTGATGACCCTGTTTTCTTTAAAACAACTTTACTGGATGAATTCTATATCTGTCATAAAGAATTAAAAATGAGTATGGCAGATATTAAAAAAATGATTGAAAACAGTTTTACAGCTTCGTTTATGCAAAGCTCAGACAAAAAAGCTTTTATTGCAAAAATAAACGAAGCATGGAAAACTCTTAAAGACTAAACACCCAAATGACAAAACTCGAACAATACTATAACAAATTCCACGAAGAACACCGTCTGGAAACTCGCCACGGTTTTGTGGAATTTAATACATCAATGAACTTTATACATCAGGCAATTGAACAGGTAATGGCAGAAAACGCCAATGCCTCCACCCCCGCGCCAATTAAACTTTTAGACATAGGGGCTGGCACCGGCCGCTACTCTGTTGCACTCAGCCGTGAAGGCTACGACGTAACAGCCGTAGAACTTGTAAAACACAATCTGGAAATCTTACGCGCAAAACACGAAAACGTAAAAACATGGCAGGGCGACGCCCGCGACCTGCACTTTTTAGACAGCAATACTTTTGATGTAACGCTGCTTTTTGGCCCAATGTATCACCTGCACGGGGATGAAAACAAGCTTAAAGCGCTGGAAGAAGCAAAACGTGTTACAAAAAGCGGCGGAATAATACTTGTTGCCTACGTAATGAACGAATACAGCGTAATTTCTTACTGTTTTAAGGAACACAAATGGACAGAAGTAGCGCAAAAAGACGGACTTTCGCCAGACTTTCACATCAATGCAACAGAAGACGACCTTTACGATTATGTGCGCATTTCTGATATTGACCGCTTGAATAAAAATGCAGGACTGGAACGTATAAAAATCATAAGTGCTGACGGAGCCGCTGACTTTATGCGCCGAGAACTGAACGAAATGAGCGAAGAAGAATTTAAGGCCTTCTGCGACTTTCAGCTTGCAATCTGCGAACGTCAGGATTTAGTTGGGGCAGGAAGCCACACCGTTGATATTCTTAAGGTGACAAAATGAGCACAAAATCTGTTTACAGCGCAGCAATAATCGGAACAGGACGCATTGGCTTTACGCTTGGTTTTGACAAAAAGCGCGAAAAACCTGCAAGTCACACAATGGCGCTTTTGGAAAACAAGGCAATTCAGATTGTTGCAGGCTGCGACACTTTTGAAGACAACCTTAATCTTTGGAAGCGCTACGTAAGCCGTTTTAACCGCGCAGTAGAAACCTACTCCACCGCAGACAAACTTCTTTCCGCGCAAAAATACGACATAATTGTAATTGCAGTAAATGAAGATTCACATCTTGAAACGGCACTAAAAGCAATTGCCGCAAAACCTCGTTTAATAATTCTGGAAAAACCTGTGGCTTTAAACACCGCTGACGGCGACAAGATTGTGGAAGCAGCAGAAAAATACAAAGTGCCTGTGCTTGTAAATCACGAACGGCGATTTTCGGAAGACTATAAAATTGCAAAAAACTATATTGACGGCGGTGATTTGGGAAAAGTGATGTGCGTTAATGCACGCCTTGATTCCGGGCTCAGGGTCTATACAAAGGAAGAAGAAGCGACCGGAGCGTACAGTCTTCTTCATGACGGCACACATCTTGTTGATATCGTCATGTTTCTTTTAGAAAACAGCTCTGGCGAAAAAGCTGTGCTTAAAAATATGAAGCTTACAAACATCACAAAGGACGAAGAAAAAGCAGACGTTGTAAGAAACGTAACGGCACACTTTACCAGCAAAAAATGCCCTGATGTAAATATCAGCATAAGCGGACGCAGCCGATACTTTGGCTTTGAAGTTGATGTAATTGGAACTGAAGGCCGAATAAAAATTGGAAACGGGATTTTTGAGTTTACAAAACGAACTCAGTCTAAACTTTACACAGGATTTTATTCGCTTGCTAAAGATAAAAAAATCCGCCGTCCCAAGAAAACCAGATATTTTAGCAACATGGTTCAAAATGCGGTGGATTTTTTGAACGGAAACGCAGAACTTAAATCTACGCTCCAGACAGGTATGAATACGCTTACTGTTTTAGAGGCGATAAAGCAGCAACTTGCAAAATAACATCGCCGTTTTCTTTTACAGAAAAAATATTTTTGCACGAAGTACAGCGGTAACGGCCAGCATGCATAACCTTAAGTTTTTTCTGGCATGAAGGACATGCAGCAACCGCAGGGAAAGAAAAAGCTGCTGATTTTTTTACGCCAAAATACTCATTAATTTCATCTTTGGTTTCAAACTTCCTTATGATTTTTGCAAAGCCTAGAATCTGGACAACCTGATAAATCTCGTCAGCAACTCTGTACAAAACAAGATCACCGCCAATTGCCCTAAGTTCTTTTAAAGCAGCAATAAGACATCCAACGCCGGTTGATGACATATATTTTACATTCTGGCAATCCAGAATAAATCTTACAAATCCGGCATTAAATAGTTCCAGAATCTTATCTTTAAAATCAGAGGAATTATAGGTGTCTACGTAACCTTCGATTGAAACCAGACAAGCATTTGATACATCTTCATACTCTACGGGGCACACTTTAATGCTGTCTAAGCGCAAATCTGAAAGTGCGTCAGTCTTTGTCATTCTTAAACTCCAGTGTCGTAACTACTATTTTCTATCATAATTACGAATAAAGCAAGTATAAAACACAATGTTATTTTTATTTTTTTTAACGTTTTAAGTAAACCATTAAAAGCATAATATCACTGTTTCTTATACCGCTGATTCGGTTTGCCTGACCAAGAGTCATAGGACGGATTTTTTCCAGCTTGTTGCGGCTTTCTGCAGAAAGAGACGGAATTGAGCCGTAATCAAAATCTTCTGGAATGCGGCAGTTTTCCATTTTATGGAGTTTTTCTACGCGCTTATCCTGTTTTTCAATATAATATTTATATTTTGCTTCGATTTTTGCACTTTCCCATTCTTCTTCGCTGTAGCCCGGATTTTCCATATCTGGCTTTTTAAGAAGAAGTGCTTCAATTTCTGCAAGTTTTGCATATTTTGCTTCTACTTTTTCGTACTGTGCCTGAGTTTTTAGGCCAGCGCGGTAAGCATATTTTGCAAGACGACGGTCAGCAGTATCATGACGAAGTTTTAATCTGTACTCAGCACGGGCAGTAAACATTCGGTAAGGCTCTTTTGTTCCAAGAGTAACAAGGTCATCAATCAAAACGCCGATGTAACCTTCATCACGGCCGATGATTACAGGCTCGTATTCAGGAATCTTTTTGAAGGCATCAAAGCCGGCTTCTTTCTGAACACCGCAGATATATTCGTTGAGTTCTTTAGTTTCCCGCTCACTGATTTTTGCAAACTGTTCAAGTTCTTCGCGGCTCATCTCATTTTTAGGCATAAATGCGCCTTTTTCCATACTGGAAGCAACTCCGTTCATAGATGTAGGGAGTTTTCCAAGCGGACCGCAAAGGTCTTTGTGGGAGCGGGCATAAAGTCCGGCATTCATTCCGGCAACAAGTCCCTGACCGGCAGCCTCTTCGTAACCTGAAGTTCCGTTAATCTGGCCGGCATCAAAAAGACCTGCTACACGCTTTGTTTCGAGTGTTGCAAAAAGCTGAGTTGGTTCAACATAATCATATTCAACGGCATAACCCGGGCGGCTCTGAACAGCGTGCTCAAAGCCTTGCATTGTATGGAGGAAGGCATCCTGAACGCACTCAGGCAAAGAAGATGAAAGACCGTTCAAATACATTTCTTCTGTGCTAAGACCTTCCGGTTCAACAAAAATCTGATGGCGGTCGCGGTCTGCAAAGCGCATAACCTTGTCTTCAATAGAAGGACAGTAGCGTGGACCAATTCCGCTGATTTTTCCTGAGTACAAAGGAGAGCGTCCAATGTTATCGCGGATAATTTTATGAGTTTCTTCGTTTGTGTATGCCACATAGCAAGGCTGCATAGGGCGTTCAACTTTTTCTGTATCAAAAGAGAAAGGCACAACTTCTGCATCGCCTTCCTGATATTCAAGTTTAGAAAAGTCGATTGTTTTACGAAGAATACGTGGTGGAGTTCCAGTTTTAAGACGACCAGTTGTAAAGCCAAGGCGGCCTAGACTTGCTGTAAGTCCATAAGCGGCAGGCTCACCTACACGTCCGCAAGGAGCATCGTATTCACCAATAAAAATACGTCCACCAAGAAAGGTTCCTGTAGTCAAAACTACAGCACGTACTGGAATAATACGACCTCGTTCTGTAACAACGCCGGTAACCTTCTGGCGCATTCCGCTACGGGCAGCTTCTGTTGTGTAGGAGGCATCAGAAATATTGCTTCCAAAGCCGCTGCGTTTTTCTCCAGGAATTGTGCCTTTTTCTGCAGAACTGTCACTGTTTGGAGGAAGTGGAGTTTCGCTGGCTGTTGTAAGAATGTCTATTACAACGTCCATCAGGGTGTATAAGTTCTCTGTCTGTTCAACTGTCTGGCGTGCCAATTGAGAATATGCAATCTTATCTGCCTGAGAACGAGGTGCCTGAACAGCAGGTCCGCGGCTTTTATTAAGCATACGGAACTGAATCATTGTTTTGTCGATTAATTTAGCCATTTCTCCGCCAAGGGCGTCAATTTCGCGAACAATGTTTCCTTTGGCAATACCACCAATAGAAGGATTACAGCTCATGCGGGCAATAGCATCAGGAGTTTGAGTAATTAAAACCGTTTTAAGTCCCATTCGGGCACAGGCAAGGGCAGCTTCTGTTCCAGCGTGTCCTGCTCCAACTACGGCAACATCATAAAAATCATAAAAACCAGACATAGTCTTATGATTATAGTTAAATTACGGGTGTTTATTCAATAAATGTAAAGAAATTACCATCGTGCTTTTTACTTTCGTAGGTTCCTTCGTCGGCACGGCGGTATACGGCTTCAAAAGAGTCTATATTTGTTTTAGGGAAGAATGACGCTCCCACACTGATTGTAACTTTGCGGTCTTTTAGGGCAGGAATATTAACCATTTCAAGGCGCTCAAAAACACGGTTCAAAATGCGTTCACCAATTTCATGAGTTGTAACACCTTCTGCAAAGGCTGCAAATTCATCGCCACCAAGGCGGAAGACAATATCACTTTCGCGGAATACATTACTAAGACTTGCAGCAATTGCCTTTAGAGATTCATCACCAGCCTGATGGCCGTAATTATCATTAATAGATTTGAATTTATCAACATCAATCAAGCAGAACATACCGTGTTTACCACTCTTTAAAGCTTCGCGGATTTTCTGCTCGCCGCTGCCACGGTTATTTACACCTGTCATTGCATCGGTTTCTGCAATGCGTCTAAGCGCTTCCTGCTGACGGCGGTCTTCATCAATAGACTCAAAGGCAACCATAACATGATGGAGTTCTCCATTCTGGGTTCTGTCTACAATAAAATAACGCATGCGCATCCATTTTCCCTGACGGTCAACATATTCCAGAGAAATTGTTTTTACCTTGCTAAGACGAGCTTCCAGCGTAAGCGGTTCCATAAATTCTGTTACAATAGGAACAAAAGATTCTGAAGCAATAACATCAACAAAGTTCTGAATGCGGCCAGCGTAATTTTTAAAACAACCGCCAAGGGCGTATTCAAGATTTTTACTGTTACGTACAACCTTCATATCACCCGTAATAAGATTAAGCCTTGCTACAGCCACATAATTATCTGCAACTGCCTTAATATCGCGGGTTAAAAGTTCAGATTCAGAATATTTTTTGTCCATAAAAATGAACACAGAAATTAAAACGCCAAGAATTATAAAAAGAACAATTCCAAAGTTTACATATAACAGGTAAATTGATTTGTAAAGCTTTTCGTTATCAAGAACAACAAACACACTCCAGTCAGAAATTACAGACTTTGTAAAAACTGTATATTTTCTTTTTTCGTGCTTTACAGAAAAATTTTCGCTGTTTTCTGAATTAAACTTTTCCAGAAGCTTTACATCAAACATATCGCCCTGGTTATAAAGATTTTTTCCAGCTTTTTCTTCATTTGAATGAGCTATAGCAAATCCATCGCTAGTTAATACAAAAATAGCTTTTACAACATCATTTCTGGAACTTTGCTTTACTATATTAGAAAGTTCTTCAACAGAAACATCCATAGAAACAACGCTTCTTCCGTCTGCCAAAAGCTTACTAACAGAAAGAATGATTTTTGAAGTCTGACTGTCGCTGTAAGGTTCAGAAAGAACAATTTCGCCATCGTAAAGTTTTGCTGCAATATACCAGGGACGGAGTAAGGGTATATAAGTATCTGGAGGCTCCCAGCCGTCGCCGTCCAGATACTTTCCGTCATAATAACTGTAAAGTCCGGTTGAATCTCCACTAATAATAGTGGAATAGCTTGCAGACTGCTGCTTTAGATATGACAAGACAACAGATTGCGGCATTTTTAACTGAAGCATGCCATCCAGAGTAACCGCAGAAAATGCGATTGAGTCCATAGGCAGCTTCATATAATAATTCATGTCGTTTGAAATACTATAGGTAAAATTTTCCCACTTTGACTGAAGATTCTCTTTAGAAAGACTGTAAAATTTAAGAAACACTTTAGTAACTGCGAGTACCGAAATAAATACAGTAATCCCAAAAATTACAATAAAGCGGCGTCTGATATTTAATTTTCTTAAAAACGAGTCTTTCACTTATACTTAAATCATACCACTGTTTTTTTTATTCACAAGAAAAAATTTTAGGGTTATTTTTCAAACGTTCCGATTTTATTTGCTCTAAGTTCTGGATTCCAGATGTCATTTGCAAGTTCAATCGGGAATTTTCCATCCTTATCGCAAATGCGGGCATAAACATCATATTTACCTTTATTAATGGAAGAAACATCGGCTTTTACACTGATTTTATTCTGTCCTGTAAATAAATCACCAGTTGTATTGATGTATTTTTCCTGACCTGTAGGTTCAGCTCCAGTCGGTACAAAATAAAGTTTTACAGTCTTTCTTCTGTGATATGGAAGATTTGCAAAACCATTATTTTTGAACGAAAGATTTATACCAAAAGTTTTATCATCATCATAGTAATCAAAAGACGATGAAGTCAAAACGTAGCGGTAGCCCATGTG
>JAILHD010000146.1 GCA_024696155.1 Treponema sp.
GAACTGGAAAAAGGACATCAGGCATATTTTGTTTACCCTGCAATAGACAGCGACTACACCGACGACAACGGCAACGCACGCATAAAATCTGCAGAAAAAGCCTTTGAACATCTTTCCAAGCATATATATCCGCAGTATAAATGCGCCCTTGTTCACTCAAAAATTGACGAAGAACAGCAGACCATGATATTAAATGATTTCCGCGCAGGCCGCATCCAGGTGCTAGCCGCAACCACAGTTATAGAAGTAGGCGTAGATGTTCCAAACGCAACCTGCATCGTAATTGAACAGGCAGATCGCTTTGGCATGGCACAACTCCACCAGCTGCGCGGACGCGTAGGACGTGGAACCGAACAGTCCTTCTGCTTTCTAATTTACAGCCAGAACCTTACCGAAAGCGGCATTGAACGCATGAAGGCCCTTCGCCAGAGCACAGACGGCTTCTACATTGCCGAGCAGGACCTCAAAACCCGCGGCCCCGGCGAACTTACAGGCACCCTTCAGGCAGGCGCCCTGGAATTTGCCATTGCCGACATTGTAAGGGACAAAGATTTACTCACACAGGCACGCGCAGATGCACTTTCTGCACTGACTGCAAACTCATAAAACTCCGTTTAAATTCCCGCTCAAAAATGGTAAACTACCTTTTATGGAAAAAACAATTTACGTTATCGGGCACAAAAATCCAGATACAGATTCTGTAGTAAGTGCCGTTGCTTATGCTAAGCTAAAAAATCTGATGGGATATCCTGAATATTCTGCAGCCCGCGCAGGTCATTTAAACCCTCAGACAACATATATTTTTGAAAAATTTGGACTTACCCGTCCACACTACGTTCCAGACCTGATTCCAAAGGTTGAATATTTTATGCCAAAAGGCTGCGAAACTGTACAGCAGAATGTTTCAATCTGGGAAGCAATTGGTCTGATGAAAAAAAAGTCGCTCCGTGTTCTTCCTGTTGTAGATACAGACGGAAAATATATTTCTATGCTGCATTACACAGGCTTTGCAAACGGCGTCCTCAAATTTATGAATCCAGAAAAGCACAATTTTATTTCAACAAGCCTTGCTTTGATTCAGAAAACATTGAATGCGCAGGTACTGGTTCAAACTTTTGATGCTGAAAAGATTTTTAAAGGTCACGTCCTAGTTGCATCATCTTCTTCAGATAAATTCGAAAAGACCTTAAATTCACACGCAAGCGAAGAGTTAATCGTCATAGCAAGCGACCGTGAAGATATTCACGCACTGTGCATTACTCACAAAGTAAAAGTTCTGATTATTACATCTGATTTTGCCCTTAAAAAGGAAGTTCGCGAACAGGCAGAAAAAGCTGGAGTAAGCGTTTTAATCAGTCCTTATTCAACTTCGCCAACTTCAGAGTTGATTTCTTTTGCAATGCCAGTAAGCGTTATTGGCGATAAAGAAATTAATCCCGTTTTCGGCAATGACACAGTTTCTAAAATTAAAGAAATTCTTTTTAACTCACCTATAAAATACCTTCCGGTTGTTGATACAGACAATAAAGTTGTTGGAATTATTTCTGAGCACGATTTGCTGCGTGAACCAAACGTCGAAGTCTGCCTTGTAGACCACAACGAGCCTAGTCAGGCGGTAGAAGGCCTTGATCACTATAAGATTCTCGAAATCATCGATCATCACAGACTCGGAAATCTTTCTACAAAGTACCCGATTACCTTTATCAATAAACCTGTTGGCTCAACTGCCACTTTAATTACAAACCTTTACCGCGAAGCAAAAATCCCGATTCCAAAGGAAATTGCTTCCCTTCTTTTGTGCGGAATCTTAAGCGATACTTTGATTTTAAAGTCTGCAACCGTGACTCAGATTGATATCGATACAGCTGAATATCTTTCTGATATTGCAAACCTCGACATTCAATCACTTGGAAATGAAATTATTCTTGCTGGAAGCCGAATTGGTAACCGCGATGCCGGTGAACTTGTACGCCAGGATATGAAGGAATATACAGAAGGAAAGGTTGTTTACACAGTAAGTCAGATTGAAGTTGGCAGCACAAAAGAGATTCTTGACCGCAAGGATGAATTTTTCCGTGAGCTGGAAATTGAGCGTCGAAGCCGCAAGGGGCTTTTCTCTTGTCTTCTGGTTACAGATATTACAACACTTTCGAGCATTCTTCTTATTGACTGTGATGATAAATTTACAACTTTTATCAACTGGCCAAAGCAGGATGATCACATTTACTTTTTACAGGGAGTTGTTTCGCGCAAAAAACAGCTTGTACCACTTATTACGGAAGTTGTATTAAATTATTTAAAATAAGTGTGTCAAATTTACCCGCTTTTAACGCCTAAATTACGCTCTGTGTCAAAAAGGCCCGCAATATAATAATAAATGTGCAAAAAGGCAAGAAAAATCGTGCTTTTTTGCACATTTTTTTAAATTTCATAAAAATTTTGATTTTTTTCTCTAAAATTTACCACTTGGCACGTTTATTGCTATATATCTAATGATAAAAGATTTTGCGGAGGCAATAAATGAAATACGATGATGAAGTTTTGGGAATGTACCTTAAGGAAATCAACAAAATCCCACTCCTTTCACGTGAAGAAGAAAACGAACTTGCTGTAAAAGCAAAGAACGGCGACAAAGCTGCAAAAAATAAAATCGTAACCTCTAATCTCCGCTTTGTTGTTAACGTTGCTAAAAAATACCAGAATCACGGACTTGATATGACAGACCTCATCAGCGAGGGAAACATTGGCCTTATGACTGCAATCGAAAAGTTTGATGTTTCAAAAGGCTATCACTTTATTTCTTACGCTGTTTGGTGGATCCGCCAGAGCATTCTTAAGGCTATCTGCGAAAAGAGCCGTGCAATCCGTCTTCCACTCAACCGTGCCAACGAACTTGTTCAGATTGAACACGCTCGCAAATCAATCCATGGTAAGAAAACTGAACATCAGGAATATGAAGAAATCGCCGCAATGCTTAATATGAGTACAAGTCACGTTCGCGAAATGATTAACATTAGCCGCGAGATGGTATCTTTAGATGCAGAAGTTTCTGGCTCAGATTCAAGTAAAGCTAACGTTGCAGACTTCCAGGAAGATACAATCAACGCTCGTCCAGAAGAAAAAGTTATTGAGCAGTCAATGTCTAAGGACATCAACCTTGTCCTCGACACTCTTAAACCAAACGAAAGCCGCGTAATCAGAATGCGTTACGGCTTAAACGGAATGAAGGCTATGTCTTTGAAGGAAGTTGGCGAACACTGCGACCTTACAAAAGAGCGCATCCGACAGATTGAAAAAACAGCAATCACAAGACTTCAGCACCCAACCCGTGCCCGCCGCCTTGTTGACTATGCCGCTTAATTTCCTATATTATAGAAGAATCAGCACTCAACGTGTTTTGGGGCGCTGATTCTCTGGAGAGTTCCTGCACAGACGCAGGACGCCGAAGGGTTAAGGCTATTCCAGCCGATATCTCAGGCACAAAGGACAGGGCAAAATAAAAGTTCCATTCCTAACTCTAGAGAGTTTGCTAAATTGCCATCAGGCAAAAGACGCAAACTCTATTTTATTTTAAAGGACAAACACAATGTTTGAACAAATCCTTAACACAATCGATGACGTTGTATGGGGAATCCCTACAATCGCCCTCATTCTGGTAACTGGAATCGTAATGACAATCGCTACACGCGGTATCCAGTTTACAAAATTCGGACGTGCTTTTAAGAGCATCTTTAAAGAAAACGAAGGTAAAGGTGAGCTTTCAGGCTTCTCTGCACTTTGTACAGCGCTTTCTGCTACAATCGGAACTGGTAACATCGTCGGCGTTGCAACAGCTATTCTTGCAGGTGGACCTGGTGCCCTCTTCTGGATGTGGGTTGCAGCACTTTTAGGAACAGCAACAAAATACGCTGAATGTATGCTCGCAATCAAATACCGTGAAGTAAAAGCAGACGGTCATGTTCTTGGCGGACCTTTCTATACAATTGAAAAAGGAATGGGCAAAAACTGGAAATGGCTTGCAGTTCTCTTTGCTTTCTTTGGAACTCTTGTAGGTCTTTTTGGTATTGGTACATTTACACAGGTAAACGGTATTTGTGGTGCTATTCAGAACGCATTCGACCCAGATAAAGCAAACATTGCATTTACAATCGGCGAAAACTCTTATGCCTGGGCAACAGTAATCGGTGGTGCAATCATCACTATTGCCACAGCTCTTGTATTGATTGGTGGTCTTAGACGCATTTCTGCCGTTGCAGAAAAAGTTGTTCCTGTAATGGCTGTTGTTTATGTATTCCTTGGTGTTTCTGTAATCATCATGAATGCAACACGCATTCCAGCCGCTTTCGCTTTGATTTTCAAAGGCGCATTCGGTTTTGACACTGGTGTTCGCGCAATTGCCGGTGCCGCAGCCGGAACAATCATCCGCATGGCAATGCAGAAAGGTATTGCACGCGGTATTTTCTCTAACGAAGCAGGTCTTGGTTCTGCCCCAATCGCAGCCGCTGCCGTTCAGACTGACGAACCTGTAGAACAGGGTATGGTAAACATGACAGGAACTATCATTGATACATTAATCATCTGTACAATGACAGGTCTTTCTATCGTTCTTGCTGGTGGAGACGTTTGGAACAGTGGTGCAACAGGTGCTGCCCTTACATCACGTGCTTTCAGCGCAATTCTTGGCGGTGACGGTCATTCAGTTCAGTTCCTTGTAATGACTTGTCTTGTATTTTTTGCATTTACAACAATCCTCGGCTGGGACTACTACTCAGAAAAATGTCTTGAATACTTAACTGGTGGAAACATGAAGTTTGTAAAGGTTTACCGCTGGCTCTACATTCTTGCAGTTGCAATCGGACCTTACATGACAATTTCTGCTGTATGGACAATTGCCGACATTACAAACGGTTTGATGGCAATTCCTAACTGTATTTCACTTATCGTTTTGAGCGGACTTGTTGCAAAAGAAACAAAAGCTTACTTTGATAAGTATCCAAAACTGTAATATAAAGTAATAGTTTTAATAAAAAGGCCCGTTTCTTTTTAAGAAACGGGCTAATTTTTTATATCTTGAAATAAGTTATCTACATAATTATGTAGTCATTCTCCCAGCTGACTGCATAGGATGTTAGCTTACAGTCACCGCAAGAGAGGTCTGGAACTTCTTCTAAATAAATCTTTTTCAAATCCTGCATAGGATAAACTTCCAATTCAAGGTTTGTAAAATCAATATTGCACTTTGCATAACGCTTTAAGCCAATATCCCAGCTGAGTTTTGCATCCATAAAGAAGTGATCATCCAAAAGCATTTTTTTACCGTCAACAATGCCATAAAGACGTGCCTTGTCACCAAGATAATTCAGTTTTACAAAGCAGTCGCCAGAACCATTCTTTTTAAGCTGATTTACAGTAGTCGAAACATCAATACTGTAAACAGTCATATCTGAAGCGCTTTCTTTTTCTTTTACAACAATGTTTGCGCCAAATGTTTCTGCTTCACGTTCATAGCAGGCAAACTCAACTGCTGGCAAATCCTCAGCAAAATTTTTGTTTGCACTGCCAGTTTTCTTAAATCCAGCAGGAACAGCTTTTAGTTCCGGATATGCATAGAATTTTGCATCTCCTTCTCCAACCATATGAACTTTGCCATTCTCATCAGTAAAGACACCGCTTTCAGAAATTACAAGAGTTCCATCGGCAAGTTTCCATGAGTTCAAAGCATCTTCGCGGCTCAGAACAAGGTATTTTGCCTTTGTACTGTCTGCTGCATTTTCAAACTGGAACAAATCTTTAGAAGTCTTCTGATTTTTGCGGGCATAAAAAACTGTTACACCGTCAGCAATCTTACAAAGTGGTGTTACCATTGCAGTTATTAGTTTTATTCCGCCAAATTCCATATTAAATGGAACAAAGAAGTAATCTTTATTTGCCACATCAAATTCAGGAAACTGGGTTCCATCAGGAAGTGAAATTTTACAAGCCTTGTGCTCGTCCATATCATAAAGACGAACATAATTATTTACAAAAAGATAGCCTTTTTTTCCGTCCGTGCGGAATGAATAGCGTAAATCTTTTGTATTATCTGGCTGAATAGGATTATCTGAAGGAATATCAGCTCCAAGACCACAGAATTCTTCGCCAAAATCGTGAACAAAACTTGAATACAATTTTATTTCGCGCAAAGTATCGCTCATCTGGCCGTATTCGCGGATTGGAGCACGGAAGTCATAATTCTTTTCTGGCAAATCGTTCAAATAGCCGGTAGCCTTAGATTCCTGCAAGGTTGTAAGTTTGCCATCCGGGTTTGTTCCGCCGTGGTACATATAATAACCCAAGAGATTACAGCCGCTTCCCATCTTAGAAAGTGTCATTGCACCTACATCTTCTGAGCGTGCAATTGTACGTCTGTGAGCTGTTACCTGAAGTCCACCACCAAGCTCTGCTGTAAGATAAGGGAATTTAGAAGCATCAAATGTAATTCCATAGCCAAGACCGTGGTCGCTACCAATATTGTGATCATTGCGCTCGTAAGTAAATACAAAGTTTCCGCTTGGTTCAATCTTTGTTACACGCTGATCCCAAGGAGCATCGCAGTAGCCACCCATTACAGGAAGCATTCCGCCTGTTCTTGCTCCACCCCAGCCGGTTGCAGTATACAATGGAACATTAAATCCCTCTTCCTTAGCAATTTTCTGAAGGCGCTTCATGTGTTCGTCACCGCTTTCGTCGCTAAGACCGCCACAGTGTCCGTATTCGTTTTCAATCTGTACACCAATAATTACGTTGTCGTCCTTATCTGTCGCGCAAAGGAAATCCTTACTTTCTTGATAAAGTTTTGCATACCACTTGCGAACTGTTTCAAAATAACGCTCATCGTTTTCACGCAAAGGAAAATCCTTTTTTAAAAGCCAGTCAGGGAATCCGCCGTTGCGGGCTTCTGCATGACTCCAAGGCCCGATTCTAAGCAAAAGTTTTACGCCACAATCGCGGCAGGCTTCCAAAAATCCGTGCAAATCACGGTCGCCAGTAAAATCATACTGACCTTCAATCTCTTCATGGTGAATCCAGATTGTATAAGCAGAAACAATATCAACTCCGCCCGCCTTCATCTTGTTCAAAGATTCGCGCCAGTACTCGTGCGGATATCGTGAATAGTGAATTTCTCCCATTACTGGGAACCATCTTTTTCCATTGCGGAAAAGACTCTTTTCATCAAAAGTGTATGCACACATAATAAACCTCTAACCGGAGATTTTTGAACGTTCCGGCTTAAAAAATTAAGAAAATTAAGTTTTTTTAAGGATTTATTCAAATTACATGCCCCGGACTGACTAACAGGAGCATGTAAATGAAAAACGAAAATAACTCTCTGGAATTACTCTTTAACAGCTGCGCCGCCAAAGCTTGTAATCATAGTTTTCTGAGTCAAAAGGAAGAAGATTACAAATGGAATTACAACAATAAGAGAACCAGAAGCGAATGTTGTAAATTCGTTCTTTTTATCAGTTACAAAGCTGAACAAGCCCAAAGCAAGAGTCTGCTTATCTGGAGAACGCAAAATCATTTTAGGGAAGATAAAGTCCATCCAAGGGCCAATAAAACTTGTAAGAGCAAGGAACGTAATAATCGGGCGAGTAATAGGAAGAATAATCTGTACAAAAGTTCTGAAGTTAGATGCACCGTCAATGCGGGCAGCTTCGTCCAGGTTTTTAGAAACAGTATCCATATAGTTCTTTACAAGCCATGTGTTGTAAGGAATGTTTCCGGCAGTATAAACCAGAACAAGTCCCCACAATGTATCCATTCCACCAATTCGCAAAAGAATTACATAGATTGCAATCATTCCAACGAATGAAGGGAAAATCTGAAGGATAAGCAAAGCAAGCATCATTGATTTTTTGAATGCAAACTTAAAGCGGCTGAAGATATAAGCACTTGTAGATGCTGTAAATACTGTAAGAACAGCTGTCCAGAACGCAATGAAGAGAGTATTCATAAACCAGTGAATATAGTCTGTCTTAAACAAAAGATGCTTAAAGTGCTTAAGAGTAAAGCCGTCTGCAAATGGAACAATACTCATAGATGCAACGCTGTTTCCTGGTGCAAAAGAACCACTTACAACATAAACAAGCGGATAAAGAACCAAAAATGAAATTACAACAAAGATAAAATAGATTACGCCGCGGTTAACCTTAGCTACTAATTTGTTCGATGATACGTCTTCCATTATATTTCTCCTTCCTTAAATGCCTTTGTCTGTCTGAAGTTGAAAATTGCAAACGGAGCAAGAACAATAAAGATCATAACTGCAATTACCGAAGCATAGTTGTACTTCATAAGTGTAATAGTCAACTTATAAATCCAAGAAACCAAGATATCAGTACCACCGGCAAGAGTTGTAGTACTGTCTGCAACTGTTGGAGCACCACCTGTTAAGAAGTAAATGGCACCAAAGTTATTAATGTTATGAGCAAAACTCATGATAATAAGAGGCATTGTCTGGTACATAACCAGAGGCAAAGTAATTCTTCCAAAAATCTGAGTTTTATTAGCGCCGTCAATACGAGCAGCTTCATACATATCTTCAGAAATGGCTGTCATTGTTCCCATAGAAAGGAGCATAAAGTAACCAAATCCAGCCCAAAGGTTTACAAGTACACAAGTCATCTGAGCCATTGAAGCAGTTCCAAGCCAAGGAATTGTTTTATCCGGAGCCAGAAGCCCAATAGCCTGCAAAGTTCGGTTGATAGTACCAAAAGTACCGTTCAAAAGGTGTTTCCAAACCAAAAGACTTACTACGCCAGGAACAGCATAAGGAAGAATAAAAATAAAGCGGAAATATGGCGCAATCTTTACGTTGATTTCTTTAAGCTGAACAGCAACAATCAATCCACCAAAGTAACAGGTGAATGTAGAAAGAATAGCCCAAACAAGAGTCCAGCCGGCAACACGTGCAAAACCTTTAGACCAGGTTGCGTTACCACCCATAAGTTCATGGAAGTTCTGGAATCCTACCCAGTCTACAGTATTTGCAGGCGGGATATGGGATGGGTCTGAATAGTTAGTAAAAGCTACACAAACCGAAAAAAGAAGCGGAACAATTACAAAAACCACAACTATAATAAAACTTGGAGCAAGACCAAAAATTGGAAATGATTTTCCAAGTGCTGTATTCAAATTTTCTTTCTGGTTACCAAAATAGCCTTTGCGGCAATAATCTTTATATTCTTTTGTTGCACTCTTAACAGAGATTACGTAAACAATAACAAACATTGCAACAATAGAAAGCATTAAAATACCGTCAATCAGCATGAAGACAGAATTATCACGCAGTTTAATCGGCAAATCGTTCTTTGGAGTACCCAAAGTTATAAGATTAATGACTTTTCTGATAGTATTAGGCAAATAAGCAAGAAAAGCAATTTCACACAAAGCAAAGAAGATGCCTTTTACTAAATCACGAAGATAAAGAAGATGGGAAAGTCCCATAAACAAGATAGCAGAAATTTTAATTTTTAATTCTGCACTGCCATCTTTTGGTAATTCTTTAGACATTTGCGTCCCCTAAAAAGTTATTAAAATATTCCAGAGCTAGAAAAATCCAGCCCCGGAAACCACAAAACTCAGGCGAACTTATTTGCCCAAGATTGTTTTGTTACAAGCATCAAGTTCAGATTTAACAGGTGCACCTTCCCAGATGTTTACAGAAGCTGCATTCATAGCTTCCCAGTACAATCCCATTTCTGGAATAGAAGGCATTGGGAATGCATAGTTAAGCTGTTCCATAAATCCAGCAAGATATGGACTTGAAACAGGTACATTTACAGATGGAACTGTTCCAGTAATATCAAAGCGGAGTTTCTGCATTTCTGGAGTAAGAAGGAATTCTGCAAATGCTTCTGCTTCTTCAGGATGTTCTGTATAAGCAGAAACAAACATAGCACGTGTTCCAGAGAATGAAGAACAAGGTTTTGTTTCACCAGGAAGAGAAGGAAGAGGTTTTACACCAAAGTTTATACCAGCATCTTCAAATGGTTTGATGTTCCAAAGACCAGTAATGTGCATTGCAGCGTTACCAGCAGCAAAGTTTGCATCACAAGTAGAAGTACTCAAGTCAGCAGCAGGAATATCGATAGATTTTCTGAGGGACTGGAAGAAAGTCATACCTTTTACAGAAGCATCAGAGTTGATGTTTGTAGAAGTTGTATCTGTACCTGTAGGTCCAAAGAGGCGGTTTCCTTCAGCAGTTGTAAATACGATTGAGTAGTAAGCGTTTCCTACATCCATTACAAAGCCCTGTTTTCCAGGATTCTTAGCATTAAAGTCTTTAGTAAATTCTGCTACACCTTCCCAAGTTGTAGGGACGTCTTTTTCTGCAATAAGATCCTTGTTATAGAAAAGAGCGTATGTTTCTGCAGATACTGGATAACCATACATTTTATGGTTATATGTAAGAGCTGTTGAACATGCACCCAAAACCTGCTTTTTAATAGATTCTGGATCTCTTGTTGGAAGAACGTGACCACCAGTTACCAAAGTACCAAGACGGTCATGTGGAGCTGCAAACAAATCAGGGCCTACTCCAGCAGGTCCGTCAAGTGCAATCTGAGTAATAGCATCACCAAGTTCAACGTTTACAAATTTAATAGTAACGTTAGGGTTCTTCTTGTTGAATGCTTCTCCAGCCTGTTTAATAAACTCATCAGGACCGTTAGTAGATTCCCAAACTGTAAGTTCAACTTTCTTACCAGAAGCTTTAGCTCCACCACAAGAAGTCAAAGCCAATCCTGCAACTGCAAAGCAAGCAGCTGCGCCCCAAATCTTTTTGTTCATAAATATTTTCCTCCTATTTTTGAACAACTCGGGCAATTTGCCCCAAATCATTTTGTATAAGCTTTTTAGTCAGTAAATATATTCTACAATGTTAATCAACACGTGTCAATTTTTACTTTTCTAAAATTTATACATTTTATATAACTATATTTTACACCTATTTAGTTTTGCGGTAAACCTTTTTTTTTAGAAAAATGGCATTTTTTTTTTATTTATGCTAGAATGCCACCCATGCGTGATATTCAAAACGAATCTGATAACCGCGAGATTCCACTCCAGAAAGTTGGAGTCCGCAATGTAAAATATCCTGTATGCGTACTGGATAAAAATCACAAAACACAGAACACTACATCAACAGTAGACCTTTTTGTGAACCTTCCCCACAATTTTAAGGGAACTCACATGAGCCGCTTTATTCAGGTGTTCCATAAATATCATCAGGATATCACCATGCAGCATTTTATGGACATGCTGGAAGAAATTCGCACAAAGCTTGACGCAAAAACCGCCTACGGAAGCATCACTTTTCCTTACTTTATTGAAAAAAAGGCTCCTGTCAGCGAAAGCGAAGGTATAATGCAGTACATCTGCGGTTACGAAGCAACAGTTGGCGACGGCCGCAAGTTTTATGTAAATATAGAAGTTCCAATAGCAACACTTTGCCCATGTTCAAAGGCAATCAGCGAATACGGAGCTCATAATCAACGTGGAAAAGTAAAAGTCCGTCTTTTATACAAAAACTTTTTCTGGATAGAAGACGTAATTAAAATGATAGAAAAATGCGCCTCTACCCCGCTTTACTCAGTTCTCAAACGCAAGGATGAAAAATACGTTACCGAACATGCCTACGAAAATCCCCGCTTTGTAGAAGACGTTGTGCGCGAAGTTTATCTAGGCCTTAAAAAGCTGGATTTTGAATGGTTCAGCGTAGAAGCCGAAACCGAAGAGAGTATTCACAATCACAATGCGTACGCTTACACAGAGTACACAGGAAAATAGAATGAAGACATATTTTTTTGAAACATACGGCTGCGAAATGAACATTGCAGAATCGGCAGCAGTAGAACAGCTTTTAATAGCACGCGGCTGGAAGCAGGCTGAATCAGCACAGGTTGCAGACATGGCAATTATCAACACCTGTTCGGTACGCGAAACTGCAGAAAACCGTATTATGGGCCGCCTTGGCTGGTTCAACGGACTTAAGGCTGTTCGTGCAAAAAAACTGGGCGCAAAAACAAAAATGCTGGACGAAGCCGTAGAATACGTAAAAGACGGAGCAAAACCTCTTACAATCGTAGTTATGGGCTGTATGGCAGAACGCCTTTTAAAGACTTTCCAGCAGGACTACCCTTTTATTGATTACGTTGTAGGCACTTACGCAAAGCATCATTTTTCAGAAATTATCAGTGCAGTAGAAGAAGGTTGCAAACCTTTTGAAGTTGACGACAGCGAACTTTACAAATTTGCAAGCGTTTCTGCAGAGCCAGGCGCCTTCAGCACTTTTGTGCCTATTATGCATGGCTGCAATAACTTCTGTACTTACTGCATCGTTCCTTACGTTCGCGGACGCGAAATCAGCCGTCCTGTATGCGAGATTTTGCGCGAACTTGATATTCTGAACGGCTACGGCGTAAAAGAAGTTACATTAATTGGACAGAACGTAAACTCATATCAGGGAACATATGAAGGAGGGGAAAGCCTTCCCCTGGCTTCAGCTGCAAAAGCATCTTCAGCCACCCCTTCCAGCGGGGACACCCCGCAACGCCCCGCATCCGTTAATTTCGCAGGGCTTCTTCAGATTATTGCAGACCACCTGAGAGAAACAAAATCTGGCATTCAGTGGGTTCGCTTTATGTCATCACATCCAAAAGATTTTACGGATGACGTAATTGACGTAATTGCAAAAGAAGACGTAATCTGCCGCCACATTCACCTGCCTGTTCAGCACGGTTCCACTGCCGTTCTTAAGGCAATGAACCGACGCTACACCCGCGAGCAGTATCTGGATCTGGTTGGACGCATAAAAGCCCGCATCCCAGACGTATCACTCACAACCGACATTATGATGGGCTTCCCGGGCGAAACTGAACAGGATGTAGAAGACACCCTGGACTTAATGCGCCAGGTAAAATACGAATCTGCCATGATGTATTATTACAATCCGCGAGAAGGAACACCTGCTGCAAAAATGGAGCAGCTGCCAGAACAGGTTCGCAAAGACCGCCTGCAAAGGGTAATCGATTTGCAACTTGAACACACTCACGAACAGATGATTAAACGCGTTGGCAGCGTAATGAAGGTGCTTGTAGAAAGCATTAGCCGCGACGATAAAACCGAGCTTCTTGGACAAACAGAGCAGCACGAAAAGGTTGCATTTAAGGCTGAAAAGAGCCTTATCGGTAAGTTTGTAGACGTAAAGATTACGGAATTAAGCGGAAATACATTCCGAGGCACCCTTATCTAGTAAAAAAAAAGCAAAATAAACGCTCCCGCACGGAACCGTAATTTTCTTCGCTCTTGCGACTCTCTTCACTAGAGGGGCTGCATTGGCCGCGCTTTAAACGCTACGAAAATCACGAACCCGCGCTCCGCATTTATTTTGCATTCTCCCAGATTTCAGGGCGCACACCTAAAGTTTTTACAATTTTAGGAAGTTTACTTTCTTTCTCACCGCACTTCTTCACTGCGCGAATCAAAATATTCTTTGGCGTGTGCTCAATATCAATGAACTCCATAAGTTGTACACTGTAACCCTGCGCTTCCAGCCATTCGCCACGAAGGGCATCGGTAAGCAGGGCAGAAAAACGTTCACGCACTAAGCCGTATTTTAAGAGTGGCGCAAAATCACTTTCTTTAAGGGCTACTTTTTTATCAGATGGAAGATTTTGCAGCTG
>JAILHD010000018.1 GCA_024696155.1 Treponema sp.
TCCTTGCGGATTTCGTCTTCCATCTGGTCAAAAACATTGTTTACGCCAAAAGAGTTTGCCGGCTGTTCATGAGAAGCTGCATACAAGGCAGAAGATTTTGCTGCTGCACGAGAGATTGCTTCGTCATCAAAAGTTGCTGGAACAAAGCTTGAAAGTCCTACTGCATGACTGCGAGGTTCTTCTTTCTGTTCAGACTCTGGCTCTTCATCTGGAATATCCGGGAATGGAAGCGTTTCGTCTTCTATGTAATCGTCGTTAAGGTCGATTTTGCTTGGGAACTTAGATTTAGGCTGTTCGGAAGTTTTTTTTTCTTCTTCTGGCTCTTCAACTTCTGTTCCGTCGCGGAGTGTAATTCCGTGACTAAAGTTTGGATTTTCTACAACTGAGTCAATGTATTTTGCGGCGCTGTAAGGAGTTTCCTTTTCTGTAACGTCGTTTGCTTCATCATCATCTTTTGGAGGAAAATCCAGCGCTGGATCGTTTTCGTCAATTTCTTCTGAATAGTTTTCATCATATTCAGGAGGTAAACTTTCCTGCTGAGGAGGAAGGTTGTTCCATTCAAGTTCATCTTCTGTTTCATCAACTTCTTGAATGTCTTCTACCTCTTCTTCCAAAGGCTCTATTTCATCGCTAAAGTCTGTAAGCGCAGCATATTCTTCTTCTGTAATAATAGAAGCACCTGGTGCTGCAGAGTCTTCTTCCTCTACTGGCTCTTCTGGAACTTCAACGGCTTCTGGTTTTACTTCGTTCAAGGCAGCATCAAACACACTAGAAACTTCAGACTTAATCTGATTGTCTTGAGTTGATTCTTCAGCGTTGGTATCTTCTGTTGTAACAGTTTCTGATTCGTCTGGAATTTCTGTTACTGCTTCAAAAGTATTAGCTTCAAGAATGCTTGCGTCTTCTGATGGAGAAAGTTCTTCAATTTCATCAGAATCAACTTCTTCAGACTCAACACTCTCTTCTGACTGCTGATCAGCATTTTTACCAAAAAGAAGGCTTGATGTGTTCAGCTTTCCAATTGAATCAAAATGATCTGCCGGATGTGTTTCTTCTTCGCTTACAAGCTGATTGTTTTCATCAATCTGAACAGAATCCTGATTTGCAGATTCTGACTTACGCTTTTTTGAACCGAATAAAATCGGATTAAGCTTATCGGCAATAATTCCTGCACCAAGAAATTCAATAATGATGAGCATAAGGCCTGTTACAACGGCAACAAAAACTTTTACGCCCGGAAAGCCAGTATGTTCAAGAGCCAGAATTGAACGGCAGATATTTTCTGTAATTACGGCTGTAAAGAACGGAACAATTGCCGTTAAAAGCCGCATAGTCTTTCTTGCAGACCAGGTTGTGGCAAAACAAGAAAGTCCTGCAGTAAACAGAAAAACTGGAATCAAAATACTAGAAAAACCGTAAACGGTAAAAATTACATTTCCAAGAATAAATAACGGATTGCTGCTTCCTGCTCCCAATGAGCCAAAATCCAATGCCTGCAAAATCAAACTGATTGAAAAAATTGCGGCAATTAAAAGCAGAACAACGCCTGTAGTAATGTTAGATTTGTTAGAAGTCTTCATAATGTCATTATCGGATTTTTAAAAAGGTAGTTTAGGTTTTTATTAGAACAAAAAGTTATGGTTTAAAAGCGGGCAGGGGGAATGTATCCCCCTGCTGTATGAATGAATTAATTTCTAAAACTGTGAATTGGAGCCGGGATTCTTCCACCGCGGTTGATAAAGTCTGCACAGGAGAACTTGTTTACGTCCATAACAGGGCAGCCGCCAAGAAGGCCTCCGAACTCAACCCAGTCGCCTGCTTTTTTGCCCGGAGCCGGAATCAGGCGGCAGGCAGTTGTCTTGTTGTTTACCATACCAATTGCAAACTCGTCAGCCATAATGCCCGAAATTGTAGTTGCCGGAGTATCGCCAGGAATGGCAATCATATCAAGACCTACAGAGCAGACTGTAGTCATTGCTTCAAGTTTTTCAAGACAGATTGAGCCGGTTTCTACTGCGTGAATCATACCTTCGTCTTCAGAAACAGGAATAAAGGCTCCCGAAAGTCCGCCTACGTTTGTGCTGGCCATAACACCGCCTTTTTTAACCATGTCTGTCAGCATGGCAAGAGCAGCTGTTGTTCCCGGGGCACCGCAGCCTTCAAGACCGATTTCTTCAAGAATGCGGGCAACTGAGTCGCCAACAGCAGGAGTAGGAGCAAGCGAAAGGTCAAGAATACCAAAGTTTGTATCAAGACGCTTTGCAGCTTCGCTTCCAACTAGCTGACCCATACGGGTAATTTTGAAAGCCATTTTTTTGATTCCGTCTGCAAGAACGTTAATCGGCTGACCCTTGTATTCGCGGGCAGCCGCAAGAATTACGCCCGGACCAGAAACACCAACGTTGATTACGCTGTCACCCTCTCCAGGTCCGTGGAAAGCACCTGCCATAAATGGGTTGTCTTCCGGCGCATTGCAGAAAATTACCAGCTTGGCACAGCCGTTTACCTCGTTGTTTTTAGAAACCTCGGCAGTTTTTGCAACAGTTTCGCCCATCAGCTTAACGGCATCCATATTGATTCCGGATTTTGTTGAACCAACGTTTACGCTTGAACAAACAAAATCAGTAGAAGCAAGAGCTTCTGGAATAGAATCAATCAAAATGCGGTCTGCAGGAGTAATTCCCTTCTGAACAAGGGCAGAAAATCCGCCAAGGAAGTTTACACCAAGGTCTTTTGCGGCGCGGTCCAGAGTCTTACAGTAGTCAACGTAAGATTTTGCATTACTTGCACCCGCAACAAGGGCAATCGGAGTAACCGAAATACGTTTGTTGATGATTGGAACTCCGAATTCCTTTTCAATATCCTGTCCCACTTTTACAAGATTCCCGGCTTTTTTCATGATTTTATCGTAAATCTTATCGCAGGAACGCTTAGCGTCCGAATCAGCACAATCCAAAAGTGAAATACCCATTGTAATGCAGCGGATATCCAGCTTCTGGCGCATAAACATGTTTACAGTTTCCTGAATCTCAACCGGTGAAAAAATCATATTACCCTCGATTTTCAATAAAAATACTAAAATTTCTTTAATAATACTGAAAATAGGGCTGTAAGAAAAGTGACTAGCGCATAGTTTTAATCCAGTTCCATAATTCGGGGTCTTCAAAGCCTATGCGCCAGAAACCCATTTTGTGGATGTCAAAACTTTCGTAAAGACGGCAGAATTCCAGAACGGAATAAACATCGTTGAACCAGCCGGTTACTTCTACCTTTGCGGTGTATTTGAATTTTGGAATTTCTCCATCGTAATCAATTTTTTCTACGCCGTGTTCGGTCATAATGCGGTTTGCGCCGCTAAAATACCAGGCACCAGAAGTTGTTTCGTTAGCCCAGCTTCTGCCATAAAGTGGAATTCCCATAATCAACTTTTTTTCTGGGATTGCTTTTTTTGCATATTCTGTGATTTTGCGGCACCAGTCTAGAGATGCAACAGGTCCCGGAGTTCCGCCAGACCAGTGTTCATCATAAGCCATTACAAAAACGCGGTCGCAGTACATGGAAATTTCTTTATAAGAATAAACGTCTTCCTGCAATTGTTTAAAGCGGGCTGGCACGCAGACGGTAAACCACTTTTGCTGTCCCAGCATATAGCGCAAGTCAGACAAAAAAGTAATAAAGTTATGGCGGTCGCGAACAGGAACCAGTTCAAAGTCAATCTGAACTCCATCGTAGGCAGCCCCTGCTTTTACAATGTCGCGTAAAAGTTTTTTGCGTACTTCTGAGCCTGGCTGTAAAACAAAATGGGTAAGAGATTTACTGTCGCAGGCAATTACAAGATGGCAGCGAGCCCCGTTTGTGTTGATTTTTGAACGGCTTGGAACGCCTACAAGTTCTCCGTAGCAGTTAATTTCTGCGGCAAAAAAACAAATGTCTGTAAGGGGTAAGCCAGGTGTATATTCACTAAGGCGGCTTTGCATAACGTAACCCCAGCTTTCGCGAAGTTTTATCTGCTCGCCTTGAGGTGTTTTTAATGTATAAAGAGGTAAAGGTTCTTTTCCTTTTTCTTCAGGAAGATCTTCTGCACTTATACTGATTTCTATTGCTTCTGCAGGAATGTCACTTTCTGGTTTAGGCTGCAGTTTAGGTTTTTTTTTAGCAAATCCAGAGTTCAACAAAATAAAAATCGCGAGTACAAAAGTGATGCATTTCTTCATAAGAATATTATCACCTTGAAATTCGCGATTGTAAAGTGTTGTTATAAAATATTATCGCTCTAAAACTTTATACATTGGAGTTTCGTTTGGACACAGCTGAAGAACGTGATGTTCGCATGCCAAAGCTTCTGTCGGATCGTGAGTAACGTGAAGCATTGTTGTAGTGCCGCCTTCGCCAATCAGTTCCAGAAGATTTAAGATTTTCTGACGGTACTGTTCGTCTAAGCCGTGGCAAGGCTCATCCAGAATTAAAACTTTTGGTGTTTTAACCGCTGAGCGAAGAATTAAAATTGCGCGCTGTTCACCATAACTGAGTGAGCCGAACGATTCGTTTTCACGGCCTTCAAAACCGCCAAGTTTAAGCCATTTTTTTGCAGCCGCAGCTTCTACATCTGTTGCGGCACCATACAAGCCGATTGAATCGCGGAAGCCGGAAACAATTACGTTCAAAAGCGAAGTGCCCCCTACCATGCGGTATTCCACGTGGAGCCTGTAAGAAAC
>JAILHD010000030.1 GCA_024696155.1 Treponema sp.
TGTTCAACGCCTTGATAAAGATGTTCGTGGTATTTTCTGGCGAAACATGCCTTTCCCAAAAGAGCTTAAAGAAGATTTACGTAAGCGAAGTCTTGTTTATGATGAGCTTTGCAAGAAAGACCTTAACAGAGAGATGTCGGATGGATATTAATCTACCGTCTTAATAGATTAGCCACAGATGAACACGGATGGACACAGATAAAAAATCTGCGAAAATCTGCGTCCCATCTGTGGCTATTTTTTTTGTTTTGCTATTGCGGCTCGCATAGTCTCGCCGCTTGAGCGGTTCTATCGATGAACCTAAAACGACCCGCTGCCGCAGCTCGTTTTTTAACGGTTCTTCGATTTTACGCTTATTCCCACCCAAAGGTAGCAGGCGGTTTGTTTGTGGCGTCAAAGTAGAGGGCGTCTACAAACGGAAGTTCTGCAATCTTATGAACAATGGCGCTCATTACTTCTTCTGGGAGCATGGCAAAGCGGGCGGTCATTACGTCTTCGCTGATTACCGGGCGCAAAACAAATGTTGCGTGCTCTGCTGTGCTTGCATATGGAAGGTCGATTGTTAAGTGCTGGAAAATCTTATTGTACCAGCCAGATTTATGAAGTTCGGTAAGAACAATGTCATCAACCTCACGCAGCTGGTCAAGGCGGCGGCGGTCGCAGTAGCCTTCCTGAAGTTTAAGGTCACTGTCGGCAATGCCTGGACGCTGGAAAAGTTTAATGCAAGTGCGGTTAATGTATTTTGCGCTGTTTGTAATTGCGCTTGAACAGGCTTCAAGCTTTTCGTGTTTGTGAGGGAAGTGGTAAAAGCCATCGCCTTCATCTGCAAAAGTTAAAAGGGCTGGGAATCTGTAGGTTCGGAAGTCGCCCTGAACACCAACTGAACGCACTGGAAGGACTGAGCGCTTAAGCTTTTGAGTGCAATTTGGACAGAACATATTCAGAGTAACGCCTTCAAGTTCCTTAGTTGCTGCGCTCAGTTCTTCATCATCCTTTGCTGACCATGATTTACCGTCATTACACAAAACGTTAATTGAAAGACCTGGGCCTGGAAATGGATGACGCATAACAAGCTCGTCAGAAAGACCAAGTTTTTTACCGATTGCGCGAACTTCATCCTTGTAAAGGTCACGGATAGGCTCGATGATAAGCCCCTTTGCAATCAGCTCCTGAATGCCTGCAACGCGGTTGTGGTGGGTTTTGATTGTGTGTGAGTTTTTTGTTCCGCCCGATTCAATGATATCCGGGTACAAGGTTCCCTGAGCCAGAAGCCAGCTGTCATCAAGATTCTGACGGTCAGTAACTTCGTTTCGCACGGTGATAAAGTTTTCTCCCACAGCCATTCGCTTTTTCTGAGGGTCGGTAAGGCCCGAAATTGCCTTTAAGAAGGATTCCGAAGCGTCTTCTACAATAAAATTAGTGAATCCAAACTTGCGGTAAGCATCGGCAACCTTTGCGCTTTCGTTTTTGCGCATAAAACCGTTATCAATATGAAGACCTAAAACACGATCCTGTCCCAAAGCCTTGTTCAAAAGAGCAAAAGTGATTGTTGAGTCAACTCCGCCACTCAGGAATAAAAGAACGTTACGGCCGGCAGCCTCTTTTTTGATGTTTTCAAGAATTACATTAAGGACAGTGTCCTGGTCCCAGTTCTTTTCCATACCGCAGAATCGGGCAAAGTTTTCAAAAATCTGGTTTCCGCAAGGAGTATCTTTTACCTCACAGTGGCACTGAAGACTGAAACGCTTTTTAGAAAGATTCTGAAGCGCCGCATAAGGACAGTCTTTTGTGCTTCCTACAACTTCAAAGCCATCACCCGGCTGCAAAACAGTATCCTGATGGCTCATCCAAACCTGCTGGCTTGGTTCAATGCCTTCAAAAAGAGGCGATTTTACATTTTTATTCAATTCAAGCTGGGCAAAACCATACTCTCCGACTTCGCCTTTACCAACATTGCCGCCGTAGCTTTTAGCCATAAGCTGATGTCCGTAGCAGAGTCCCAGAATCGGAAGCTCCAGTGTTAAAATCTTTTCGTTGAATTCGGGAATATTTTCTTCGTAAACCGAAGAAGGTCCGCCGCTCATAACGATGCCCTTTGCATTTTCAAAAACTTCTAGACCTGCAGACGGCAGTGCAATTTCTGAATAGTAGCCCAGCATACGGAATCTTTTTGCAATCAAATGCGCATACTGGCTTCCAAAATCCAAAACAACGATTTTCTCGCGGCTCATAATGTTCCCCACTTGTTAAAATAAATTGTAACATTTTACCAAAAAGCAGGATTGGTGGCAAAGGGTACCATGAATATTTTGCGCCAGATTCTTCACCTACTCGCATTTCGCAGTTCCCTAACGGTCAGCATCCTCGCTCGTAAACTCGCTGTGGTTGCCGCTCCGCGCTGCTCAATTCTCGGGCGTAGTGCAAAATATCATAAAATAGTCAATTTGAATTTTCTGTTATTTTGTGCTATAATAAATTACTTATGGAACCAAAATTTAATGTAGACCAGAAGGTCGTTTATCCAAGTCAGGGTGTTGGTAGAGTAACAGAGATTTTTGAAAAGACATTCAAAGATAAAACAATGCTCTACTACAAGATTTATATTGAAGCATCAGACATGATGGTTATGGTGCCGGTAGAAAAAGCAGATGATCTGGGAATTCGACAGATTGTTACAGCAGAAGAGGCACAGGAAGCTCTTAATCTTCTTTCTGATGATTTTGAACCGATTACTTCTGACTGGAAACTCCGCTATCAGATGAATCTTGACCTTCTGAAAAAAGGAACTGTAAAAGATATTGCAACTATTGTACGTTGCCTTTACAACCGCAGCAAGGTAAAGGAACTTCCAATCCTTGAGCGCAAACTTTATGATTCTGCAAAAAAACTTCTTGAAGACGAAGTAGCTCTCGCTCTTGGTAAAACTGACAAAGAAATCAGTGATGAAATTCATACAAAGCTTGAGCCACCAGGATCTACTCCAAAAGTAAAGCATGCTGTTATTCTTGATGATGACGAAGATGATGATTTGATGAATGATCTTGACGGTTCGGAAAAGAGAAAAGTTTCTGATGATGACGAAGATGATGATTCAGAAGATTCAAAAGGTTCTGATTCAATGGATGCGGAAGACGATTTTGAAGACGACGATTCAGACTTCTAAAATTGCAATAATTATTACAGCTGCCGGTTCTTCTACAAGAATGGGCGGCGGTATTAAAAAAGAATTTTTACCACTTAATGACGGCACAGTGCTTTCCAGCTGTGCTGGCGCTTTTTTAAAGGCTCTAAAAAATTTCCAGATTACAGATTTTATTATTACCTGCAAGGCAGGCTGCGAAGATGAAGCTAAAGAAGCTGTAAAATCTCTTGATTATGAAGGTTTTTCTTTTGTTACCGGCGGGGCATCGCGTCAGGAATCTGTATTTAAAGGCCTTCTTGCTGTAGAAAAACATGGCTCTAATCCAGACATTGTAATGATTCATGATGGAGCTCGTCCTTTTGTTACTGAAAAAATAATCTTAAACGGGGTAGAAACAGCTTTGGAATATGGTGCAAGTGTTCCAGGTCTTACACCAACCGACACTCAAAAAGAAATAGATGAAAACGGATTTATTGTGCGACACCTTGTTCGTGCAAATTTATGCGCCGTTCAGACTCCACAAAATTTTGATTTTAAGAGATTACTTGAAGCTCACAAAAAAGCATTTGAACAGATAGAAACACTTCAATCACAGGGAATAAAAAAAGAATTTACAGATGATACTCAGATTTGGGGTGAGTTCTGCGGACAGGTAAAAGTTTACCCGGGAGATTCCTCAAATATTAAGATTACCTACCCGGGAGATTTAGCTACTTACTCAAAAGGCAGGTAACAAGGGCTTCTACCGCCTCGCTTGTGCCAACAGGAGGAAGTTTTTCTCCTGTTTTTGCCTTTACAAATACCTGTGAACTCTCTATCCCAAGAACGCTTGCAATATTTTCTATAACAGCTTTTCTGAACGGAATAAACTTTGGCTTTTCAAGTTTAATTACACAGTCAAGGTTTTCGATTTTCCAACCTTCTGCATAAACTTTTTGCATTACAGTACGCAAAAGAAAGGCTGAGTCGGCATCTTTCCACTTTGCTTCTTCTGGAGGAAAAAATGATCCAATATCTCCAAGACCTGAAGCTCCCAGAACTGCATCTGTAATTGCGTGAAAAAGAACGTCACCATCGGAATGGCCGTCTTCTCCGCGGTCAAAAGGCAGTTCAATTCCGCCTAAAAGAAGTTTTCGTCCTTCAATCAGTCTATGTAAGTCGTAGCCAAGTCCTACTCGAATCATTTATTACTCCGGCATCTGCAAAATCAAATCTACTTCGTTTTCTGTAAGTCCAACTCGTCTTGCAATTTCAAAAATTGTCCAGCCCTGGCGTTTAAGGGTTCGTACCATATCGCGTTTAGCCGGTGCAATTCCTGCGTTGTTTTTGCTTCCTGCAGGTTCAGTTTTAATCTGGTTTTCTGTAATCTGACGCAATGTCTTGAACTTGTCATCAACTTCGCGGTTCATAGCGCTTAGATTCATTACAGTCTTATCAATTCCGCCCTTTGTATTCTGAATGGTTTCAAGCTGTGCGTTTGTCTGATTTATTAAATCATCAAGTTTTTCAAGGCGTCCAACAGCTTCTGTAATCTTAGGACCATTCTGAATAATGCGGTCTACGCTTGTTTGAACTTCTTTAATTTCGTTTGGCAGTGATACAATCTGACGGTTTGCATTTGTAAGACGCTGTTCAAGTTCCTTAAGGCGTTCAAAAGAAGTATCAACATCTTTTGTAATGCGGTTTAAAACTTCGTCCTTGCGGTCAAGTTTTTCGTACTGTTCTGTAAGATACTGAAGTTTTTCGTTGTAGTTGCGGACTGTAACTTCCATTGTCTGAAGTTCGTCTTTTGTTGCATTAAGCTGGTGAACTTGATTATTAATCTGATTTGCCATATTGCTTACGTTCGCAAAAGAAGCTCCAAGAGTTTCCAGTTTTGCCTTCTGGTTTTCAAAAACTGTAATCTGGTTGGCAATATCGTCGTTCATCTTTACAAGAGTTCCAAACTGACTCTTGAACTGATCTGCAGTTTCTCCAAAATCTTCAAGACGGTCAAAACCATCGTTCAAATTCTGGATGTTTTCTTCCAGCTGGCGCTTCATCTGATCTGCTTTTTCAAAAATCTGAATGTTTGCACGAACGTTCTGAAGTTCCTTAGAAATTTCGCTTAAATGAGTCTGAAGATTGTTTGCATCATCCTGCATCTTCATAATCATCTTAGACTGATTAGCGCGGTTTGTTTCTGCAGCCTGCTGAATTTCTGCTTTAAGAGTTTCAATCTTAGAGGTTGCATCTTCGTTCTGTTCGCGTACGCGGGTTTCTGTGGTTGAAAGCATTTCCTGGTACATCTGACTAAGCTGCTTGATAATCTGTGCCGAACGGTTTTCATATTCGCTCACAGATTGCTGTGTCTTATTCTGTAAGTCAGAAATCTGAGCGTTCAAGGCATCATGCTGTTCGCGAACTGCCTGCTCGTAAGTTTTCATATTCTGCATAAGCGACTGACCAAGAGCCTCGATTTTATCGCGGGTCTGAGTCTGGAATGTTTCAATTTCTTCCTTATATACGTTGCTTGATTCATCAAACTGACTTCTAATCTGCTGTTTCCATGTATTGAATTCGGAGAGGGCAGCGTCGATTGTAGAAGAACCTGTCTGCTGGCGGGTCTGAACTGACTCTTCAAAAGTCTTCAAATCCTGAAGGAGCTCAGACTGTGTTTTTTCAAGTGCACTCTGAATTGCTGCAACGTTACGTTCAATTTCGCGTTTGTATTCATTCTGAGTATTCTGAGTTACAGAACTGATTGTTGCACTTGCTTCTGTCTTAAAGTTGTTTACAAGGCGCTGAACATCTTCTACAGCCGCCTGTGTCTTAAGACGGGCGTTTTCAACAGATTCATTTAGTTTTTCATGCTGACTAAGTGTACGCTCCTGAATTGCAGTAAGTTCGGTCTTAAGGTCATCGTAATACTGTTCTTCAAGGGCCTTTCTTGAATCTTCGTAGTTGTTTGTAAGACTTGCAAGTTTTGTGTCAAAGTCGTGCTTCCATGCCGCAATATCTGTATCAATCTGCTGATTTTTTTGAGAAAGATTTTTATTGAATGCGTCCTCAAATTCCTGTAGTTTAATACTCATTTTTCCAGTGGCTGTCTGCTTTAAATCATCAAGGTCGCTGTTAATTTCGTTGAGTTTTGTTTCTACGGCAGCAGAATCGTCTTCAATTGCCTTAGAGAACTGGTCATGTTTTTCTTTCTGAAGAGCTGTAAAGTTTTCAAAGTCACGAAGAACTTTAGCCTGAACTTCACTCATTGCACCTTTTAAGCTCTTTTCAAGTGAGTCAATGTCGCCCTGAGAGAACTGAATTTTTGAGAGCTTGTAATCAATGTCTTTTTTGTATGCGACAAGCTGCTGATCTGCCTGCTCAAGAATATCCAGATGTTTTGCTTCGTTCTGTTCAAGAGCTTTACGGATAGAATCAGAAACGTTCTGAGAAAGTTCATTCAAGCGCTCGTGAGTTTCTTCTTCAAGACTATCAATGTTGCTGTTGAGAGCTTTGATTTTTGCTTCCAGTTCTGGCTGAAGAGATTCTGTTTTCTGAGCTGCGTCTTCGCACTGGCGTTTAATTTCGCGCAAAGAATATTCTGCCTTTTCGATTGTGTCAGTTGTCTGCTGAGAAACTGTATCCAGGGTTGATGTTAAAGAAGACTGCAAATCAAAGATTTCCTGCTTGAACTGTGCAGTGCGGTCTGTACATTCTTTTATGCTTGAATCAAGTTCTTCTCTAATACCTGTAATTTCGCTCTGGTAAGTAGTTTGAATCTGATTAAGTTCGCTGATTTTTGAATTAAAGGTGTTTTCAAAATCATCAAGCTTTGTCTGCCACATGCCTGTTGCTGTTTCAATTCTTTTGTCGCTCTGCATGCTAAAGTTTTCAATACGTTCAAGATCTTCCTGTGCAAGGTCTTTAATCTGACGGTCATATTTCTGCGAAAGTGCTTCAATTCTGTTTGATGTTTCTGCAACAAGTTCATCAAGCTGAGTTTTGTGCTCATTAATGAAGGTTGTAAAGGCGTTTTTATTCTGCTCTGTAAAGCTGTTTAAACGCTCATTGTTCTGTGCAGTAAATGTGTCGAACATCTGAGTATTCTGTTCTGTAAAACTGTTGAACTTTTGTGTATTTGCTTCTGTAAAACTGTCAAGACGCTGGGTGTTCTGCTCTGTAAAAGAGTTAAGGCGTGCATTGTTTTCTTCTGCAAAAGAGTTGAACTTTTCTGTATTCTGACTGATAAATGCTTCGAGTTTCTGATCATTGCTTGTTGTAAACTCTGAAATCTTCTGGGTCGTATCAGAATCATACTGAGTAAGAAGAGCTGTATATTTTTCCAGAAGTTTTGCATGTTCTGCTTCAAAATTCTGATTAAAATCATTAATTTTCTTTGTGTTTACGGCAGTTACGCGATCAAAGGTGTTGGAATAATCGCTAACCAGCTTTTCGTAGTCGGCTTTGAACTTAGCTGTAAGAGAAGTAAAGTCATTCTGGTTTTTAGACTGCACATTAGCAAGAATTTCTGTGTATTTCTGATTAAAGCGAGCATTGTCTGAATCCAGTTTTTCCTGCAATTTTGCAAAAATACCGTCGTCCTTTGCCGTAACAGATTCCAGAAGTTTTGCGTACTTGTCCTGAGCCTGCTGAATTTTATTGTTGAATGTGTTTGTAAGTGCTGTAAGGTTTGTATTTAACTTTTCGTTGATAGAAGTAAGGTTTGCCTTAATCTGTGCAACAAGTTTTGCTTCTTCATCTTTGTAGTTTTGTGTCATAGAAGCTGATTTTTGATCAAAACTTGTGCTGAGTTCCTGAGATTTATTGTTCAAAAGTGTTGTAAGATCAGCAAACTTTGCAAGAATTGTCTCTTCTGCAAGTTTAGACTGATTTTCAAGGCTTGCCTGAACATCACTTGTCTGTGAATTGATGTTTACGTTAAGTGATGCTGTCTGAGTTTCAAGGTCCGCCTGAAGTTCGCTCATTCTTTCCTGCAAAGTTTTAAGATATTCTTCTGCACGGCCCTGTGCCTGTTCTTTTAGATTTGCGAAAGCTGTATCTTCAAGATTACGTGCGCGTGTAACGGCATCATCGTAAGAGTTTTTAATTGTCTGGGTAAGGTCTGTAAGAAGCTGTTCTGCCTGGTCTTTAGAAACCTTTACTTCCTTATCAAGGTTTTCTGCGTAATTTTTGTACTGATCGAGCAGAGTTGTACCAATTGCCTTAAGCTGTTCTGCGTTGTGTTTAGAAAAGTTTTCTGTAACCTGAGGGATTTTTCTTTCTATAGAGTCTACAATCTGATCCTGTTTGTGAAGGCGTTCTGTCAACTTGTCTACGATAGAACTTTCGTTCTGAATGCGCAGTAAGTTTTCTTCAACTTTTCCTGTCATATCATTCAAGTCATTTAAAAGATGTGAATAGTTGTTGATTTCAGCTTCCATCTTTTTGATGGCATTAATGCTGGAATCAAAAGTAGCGATTTTATTAGAAAATTCTTCATTCTGGGCTTTAAGAAGTTTGATTGCAGCATTTGCCTGAGCCTGATGTGTGTGAAACTCTGTAATCAAAAGCTTAAATTTGTCTTCTATGGTTTTGTAAAGGTCGTTTAAATCTCCAGTTCGTTTGTCCGCATATTTTCGAACCTTTTCCATTGAATTATTGTCTCTTGCAAGACCATGAAAGTACATTGAAATTGCTAATGAAATAACGACTGAAATTAAAACAGCGATTGCGATTTCCATTTTTTTTCCCCACCCAACAATTTGTATTCTATTTTATTGTTTATCTAAGAGTAATTTTCTAAGTTGACTGTATTTCCAGAAAGTAAAATCGGCAAGTTTAGATTTTTTACCTAAAATGCCTTTTTCCGGTTGAACAAGCCATGCAGCCTTCATACCGGCGTTCTTTGCACCAACCACATCATATTTATGGCTGTTTCCTACGTAAAGAATCTGCTCTGGCGGAAGTCCAAGTTTTTCTGCGAGTACGTTAAAAGGAATAGGAGATGGCTTAAGCGCACCTGTGTCTTCAGTTCCTAAAACTACGTCGCATAATTCTTTTGCGCCCCAGACTTCACCTTTTTGTTCAGGCGGAAAATCTGAAAGCAATGCAAGCTTAAAACCGTTTTCTTTAAGTTCGCGTATAAGTTCAATTGCGCCCTTATACGGCTTAATTTTTGTAAAATAAGAAGAAAGTCCTGCGTATACAATTTTTGTGAGTAAAAGTTCTGCTTCTGATGGAGAACAGTGAAGTTTTTCTGCCATCATATTTGTTTGTGCGTCTTTAAAAGTTCCTGTAATTGGGATTTTACGGATTTTTGCGCGTACAAGACCATACTTCAAAAAGAACTGGTTATGAAGTAGAAAGTGAAAAAAAATCCGAATGTTTAGTTTCCAGGTGCGGTAAAGCGTGCCGTCAATATCAAATGCAACTGCTTTAATTTCACCTAATGTATTAATTTGCACGAAGACATTATACAGCAAAAAAGCAAAATCGTATATAGAAAAATTGCCTGTGCAGCGTGATATTAAAATGATTGAATTTTGATATTTTGTGTATTCTTTTTATATTTTTATCCATCTTTAAGAAAGACAATAAAACCGTAAATGCATTGAACAGAAAATGAAGCGCGCCATTTTTTGTTCGGCAAAAAAGTAAAATTAAGAGGATAAGTATGAAAAAAAATGTTAGAACAATTTTAGGTGGATTATTTGCAGCTGTATTGCTTGCAGGCTTTGCTTCTTGCAGTAATTCAACAGGTAGTGATGATGCAGATGCAGGTACAGGATCTGGCAAAGGTGGAGTTCAGATTGTGCTTTCAAAAACATCAATTCTTTCTGGTATTCAGACTGGTAATGATGTTTGGGGTAGTGGAACAACTACTACACAGAATACAGATGGTACTTACAATGTTGTTGCTGCTGGAGCTGGACAAGGTAGCTGGGGTGGCAATATTGCTGCTATTCCTGTTTGTTTTGGTGCTGGTGATTTGACTGGTTATTCTCATATTGTGCTAGAAGCTGATTTGTCAAATTTTACTTTGAATGAAGACAATGATGATTATCCACCTATTGAATTAAAGCTTGCAAATGAGAGTGACAGTAAAACTAAGACTTTTAATGCAACAAAATTGTTTGCAAATGAAAAAGCAGAAATTGATATTTCATCTGTTAACTTCCTTGATGAAGTTACAAAAATTCAGTTTGCAATCAGAGGTTCTGGAAGTATAATTTTAAATGATATCTCTAAGGCAAAGACTGAATAATTATTTGCCACAGAAAGCACAGAATGGTAAGACTATGTTTTCTGTGGAGTTTTTTTTCATATCAGAATTGGAGGATTTATGAAAATTACAAAATCAACTGCGATGATGGCGGTTTTAGTAACTGCATTATTCGCAAATCTTTCCGCACAGGGGACACCTTCAAAATACACAGCAGAAGACCTTGTGTGGAAAGAAGAATTTAATGGTAAAAAACTCAATACAAAAGACTGGAATTATGAAAGTCACCAGCCGGGTTGGGTAAATAACGAACTTCAGTCTTATGGCAATTCTACACAGAATACTTACGTAAAGGATGGCTGTCTTGTAATTCAGCCGATTAAGACTGCAAATAAGGATGGAACTTTTTCTTATACTTCTGGCCGTATTAATACTCAGGGAAAACACGTATTTACTTACGGTCGTTTTGAAGCAAGAATTAAAATGCCTAAAGGTCAGGGCTTCCTCCCAGCTTTCTGGATGATGCCGGATGATGAAGGTTTTTATGGTCAGTGGCCAAAATGTGGTGAAATCGACATTATGGAAATCCTTGGACATGATCCAAAAACAATGTATGGTACAATTCACTTTGGTGAACCTCATAACGAAACTCAGGGAACATATACAGTTTCAAGCGGAAGCTTTGCAGACGAGTTCCATGAAGTTGCTGTTGAATGGGAACCTGGTGAAATCCGTTATTACTGTGACGGTGTTAATTACAAAACAATCAACGACTGGTATACACGCCGTCCTGGTTTTGATGAAGTAACATTCCCGGCTCCTTTTGATCAGCCGTTCTATATTATTTTGAACGTAGCTGTTGGTGGAACCTGGCCTGGATATCCTGATAAAACAACAAAATTTGACGAAACAGCTCAGATGCTTGTTGATTATGTTAGAGTTTATCAGAAAGAAGAATATAACGAAGATGTAGAAAAACCTGCAGCTGCTGTTGCAGAGGTAAAAACAGATTCAACAGGAAATATGGTAAGTCCTGATGAAGATAAATGGGGTTTTTATACATTCCAGGGCGGAAAAGCCGATTTTTCTGCTAAAAATGGAAAAATCGAAGTAAAACCTGTAAGTGACGGACCAGTTCTTCATGCAATTCAGGTTGTTCAGGGACCTATGCCTCTTGTAAAAGGTGGAATCTATCGCTTTAGCTTTGATGCAAGTGCAGATGCTGACCGCAATATTGTAACTTGTATTTCTGCTCCAAATAACGGCTGGATCCGCTATCTTCCAGATGCAACTGTAAAACTTTCTAAGAAATCCAATCACTTCTCTTGGGAATTTAAAATGCTTGAACTCACAGACCCGACTGCAAGAATTGAATTCAACTTTGGTAATCAAAACTCTCTTTCTCCTGTTCACATTTCAAATGTGCGTCTTGAAAAAGTTGGTGAAGTTGATCTTGCCGCAGAAGGTTTGAATCTTTTGCCAGACGGCAACCTTATTCACAATGGTCAGTTCCAGGAAGGAAAAGGCCGTCTTGCTCACTGGAATGTTGAAAATAAAGTTGATGCAAATGTAAGCGTAACAAACGTAAACGGTCGTCGTGAACTTATGGTAAAAGCATCTGATAGAGTTAAGAAGGTTAGTGATGTAACTGTAAGTCAGTCTGGATTTACTATGGATGAAGGTAAACAGTACATTATCCGTCTGGATGCTTATGCTTCTAAACCTGCTCAGGTAATTGTTTCTGTTGGAAACTTTAAAGAAAATCTTACTCTTACTCAGAAAAAACAGAGTTATGATTTTATTTACAGAGCTCCAAAAAATCAGGAATATGATTTTTCTATGCAACTTGCAAATTATGAAACTACTGTTTTTGTAGATAATATTTCTATCAAAGAAAATTCTTCACTTTTGAACGGCAGCTTTAATAGTGGAATGGCAGCATGGGAACTTTATGCTCATCAGAATGCAGAAACAAAATGTGATATAATAGAAGAAAATGATAATAATCTGGCTGTAGTTTCTATTAATAAGACAGGAAATATGGACTGGATGATTCAGCTTAAGCAGAATAACATTCTTCTTGAAAAAGGTAAAAAATATCATGTAAGTTTCAAAGCAAAATCTGATATTAACAGAACAATTATGTGGGCTTTGCAGCGTGACGGTTCAAAAGACAATAACTGGATTCCTTATTCTGGAACATTTAAGCCGGATGTTGGAAATATTTATAAGACTATTGAGCATACATTTACTATGGATAACGCAACAGATGCTGGAGTAATCTTTACAATTTCTATGGGTGCTGTTGATGGAAAACAGATCAATCAGGCTCATAAAGTTTATATTGATGACGTTGTGGTAGAAGAAGTAGCTGAATAAAGCAATTATTTAGTTTGACCTGTGCATGTCTTTTCATCTCCTTTGCACAGGTCTTTTTTTTTGCTTTTTTTTGTTTACAAAAGTAAATGTTGTGCTATGATGAAATTTAGATGAAGCGAAAATTTTTATGGATTTTCACTCTAGTTGGAATGTTTTTTTCCTGCATGCTTGGTTATTACGAAACGGATTTTGAGTCTGATGTTGCATCTCCTTCTAGTGTGGAATTTGCGCGCCGCTTAAAGACTGGCTGGAATTTAGGAAATACTCTAGATGCTCATAAAGGTGACCGACAGGGAGTTACAGAAGCTGAAACCTGCCGTAATATGCCCGTTACCCAGCAATGGATGATTCAGGATGTAAAAAACGCTGGTTTTCAGACGATCAGAATTCCTGTAACCTGGCATACCCATGTTGATTCAAATTTAATAATTGATGAAGAGTGGATGGCCCGTGTTCAGCAGCTTGTAGACTGGTCTATTGGTGAAGGTTTTTACGCAATTATTGATATTCATCATGATAATCTTAATGAAGAGGATGTAAGGGCTGGAAAACCAGGTTTTTGCCTTTCTCATGATTTTACCCTTCAGTCTAAATCAATAAAATTTCTAACCACTATCTGGACTCAGGTTGCAGAACGATTTAAAGATTATGATAACCGCTTGATTTTTGAAGTTTTAAATGAACCTCGAAGAAAAGATGACTTTGAAGAATGGTGGTTTTTATACCCTCCTGATGCAAAAATCTGGAATTCTTATATTTCAACTTACGAAAAACACTGTATTCAGGCAATTCGTGCTACGGGTGGTAATAACAGGGAACGTTTTATAATGTGCCCTGAATATGCAGCTTCTCCAAATTATCTGGAGTATTATACACTTCCGCCAGATACCGCTCACGATAAGCTTTTAATTTCTGTTCATGGTTATGTTTCTTATCAGTTCTGTTCGGATAAAGCTTCTTATACAGATTTTACAGCAGCAGATGAAGCAGAAGTTTCTATAATGTTTAGCAACCTTCAGCAAAGAATTACCAGCAAGGGTGTAGGTGTTGTTATGGGTGAAACCGGTACATCAGACAAATTAAATGATGATGAAAGGGAAAAATGGGCAAGATCTTTTTATTCAAAAGCCAAGGCTGCAAATATAAGTGTTCTTCTATGGGATAATAAATCAACTGTTTCAATCGGAAGAGATATTAATTCCTGTGACTGTTTTGGATTTTATAAAAGAAAGAATAAAGAATGGGTAAAAGGCGCTGGAAAAGAAGTTGAAATACAAGGTAGAGACAGATGGTTCTTCCCAGATCTTGTTCATGTTATGATGGAATCCTATGGGAATTAAGGATGAATTAGCCAAAACAGAGTTTTATAACCGCGAATATTCGTTGAATCATATTCCGTACGATAAAGAAATGGCTTTTTATCAGAGTATTCGTAACGGCGATATGGAAGAAATGCATCGTCTTTTTACACCGCTTTGCGTAGAAGGCTTTGGTAAACTCAGCGAAAACCCTTTGCGCAACTTAAAGTACCATTTAATCATCACTGTTGCTTTTATCACTCGCTATTGCATAGAGGGTGGGCTCGAAATGGAAGCCGCCTATAATCTTAGCGACATTTACATCAGAAAAATCGATACCTGTAATTCAGAAGAAGAACTTCATTCTGCCCATAAAGAATTATGTGAGGCCTATGTTCGGCGGATGCAAAAGTCCAAGCCGATTATGCGTTATTCCCGTCCGATACAGCTTTCTATAGATTACATTTACGACAATCTTCATAATAAAATCCTTCTTAGTGATATGGCCGACTACGCAGGAATAAGTGAATCTTACCTTTCAAAACTGTTTCTTAAAGAGACAGGGCAAAATGTTTCTGCCTATATAATAAATAAAAGAATTGATGCAGCAAAGAATCTTCTTGTTTATACAGAATATTCAACTTCAGATATTTCTAATTTTTTGAACTTTAGCAGCGAAAGTCATTTTATTGCTACTTTCAGGAAACTCACAGGTATTACTCCAAAAAAATTCAGACTTTATAACTTCCGCCAGCGCGTAACAGAAGAATAAAAATATAAATTTTGAAAAATCCAGATATTGGGGATAAAATATAAGAGTATGGATTTTCAGAAATTTGTTGATGGTTTTGAAATGGCTGCCGCTATTATGTCTGTTGAAAAAATAGGTGAAGACAGTTGGGGAGCTATTCGTATTGAAAAATCAAATGCCATGTACAAGCAGATTATGGGCCCTGCAATTCGCGATGGAATGAGATATGATGAGCTTATTCCAAAAAATCATAATTTTGAAGATTTTTGCTATCGTTGCGCAGTAAAAAAACTCCATCTTCATGCATATGTAGACTCAAAATCAATGGGTGTATGGACTGACGGAACTTATATTCCTATGTCTGCAGAGTATGATACGGAAAATCTGTGCTATTTTATTTTCTTCTTTGAATTCACCAGCGAACCAGAAGCCGAGAGAATGTCAAATCTCTCTGCAGAAGCAGCTCCATTTGTGTTGCAGACTTGTATTAATCTTCGTGGTTCTGAAAATTTCCTGGAAGGTTTGAATACAGTAGTTGCTGATATTCGCGAAAAAACAGATTCTTTTTCTACCTGTATTTTTATGATTGATAAAGACAAAGAACGATTTGCGCCTTTATGTGCAAAATATCGTAATGATGCAGCTAAGGTAGAAGATTTTGCTCAATATCTTACAAGAGAGGTTGTTTTTTCGTGGGAAAAAATGCTTGAAAGGCACGATGCTATCTTTGTAAAAGATGATAACGACATGAAGGAACTTGAAAAGGTAAATCCTGTTTGGGCAAAGAGTCTTCGTGGTGCAAAGGTAAAAAGTGTTATCCTGGTTCCTCTTATGCAGGGCAAAAAGATGATTGGAGTTCTTTTTGTTACTAATTTTAATGTTGATAAATTTCTTGAAATTAAGGAATTCATTACTCTTACAGCTTTCTTCCTTTCTGCAGAGATTTCAAATAATGCGATGATGGAACAGTTAGAATATATGAGCAATATTGATATTCTGACTGGAATAAAAAACAGAAATTCCATGAATGCTCGTGTTGACTGGCATGTTTCTCACAAGATGTATGTTCATACTCCGTTTGGAATAGTTTTTGCTGACTTAAATGGCTTAAAGACCTGTAATGATAATTATGGTCACGAAGAAGGTGATAAATTATTAAGGAATGCAGCTGATCTCCTAAAAGAGGTATTTGTTGGAGATGAGATTTACAGGGCTGGCGGCGATGAATTTGTTGTAATTGTCCCAGATTGTGACAAAGCTGATTTTGAAAAGAAAGTTGAGGTTCTTCGCAAAAAATCTGGTTATGGCAGTGAGGTTTGCTTTGCTGTTGGTACAAATTGGACCGAAGATGCAGATAAACTTCGTATGGCCATGCATCTTGCTGATGAAGCAATGTATGAAGATAAGAAAAAATATTATGAAGACCATCCTGATATTTCTAGAAGGCGTGGAGTGTGATACAATGCCTTTATGCAACGGGTAGACACACTTTCTTGTGGTTATAAAATTGTGCAGGATGACAAAGCTTTCTGTTTTGGAATTGATGCCGTTTTACTTTCTGCATTTACTAAGCTTAAAAAAGGAAATACTGTTTTTGATTTAGGAACAGGCAATGGTATTATGCCTCTTTTGCTGAATGCAAAGGCGCGCGAGCTTAAAAGTTCGCATGGGGCAGGGGACTGCCATTTTACGGGGCTGGAAGTACAGCCTTGTGCTGTAAAAATTGCCCGCGAAAGTGTAAGTCTTAATAATCTTGAAGAGCAGATAGAAATTGTTCAGGGAAACATTTGCAGCGTAAGAGAGATTTTTCCTTCTCAAACCGCTGACGTTGTGGTTTCTAATCCGCCGTATATGGTGCCTTCTGCTGCAAAAGCAAACTCTACAGACGAAAAAACTATTGCGCGACACGAGGTTTTGTGCACGCTGGACGACGTTGTGGGCGCGGCAAAATGGCTTTTAAAATCAAACGGCAGCTTTTTTATGATTCACAGGCCTTACCGCCTTGCAGAAATCTTTTCTTTGCTGGGAAAATATCGCCTTACTCCGCGCCGCATGCAGCTGGTCTATCCAAAAATTAATCAGCCGCCAGAAATGGTTCTTCTAGAAGCAAAACCAAATTATAAGCCTGACTTAAAAATTGAGCCGCCTCTCATAATGTACGGTTCAAACGACGAATACACTTCTGATTTTAAGGCATATTGCGGAAGTTTTCTTAATTGACATAATCACAAAAACTGTCATAATATCAAATATGATTATAAAAAACTTACCTCATTTACTTTATCATCAGGGTCTTCGCTATCCAGAAACCCCTGTACAGCTTTCTAAAGATATTAAAGGCGTTTTTCAGCCTGTTTTATATAAAGACCTTTCGGAGCAGATGCTCAATTTTGCAGGCGGACTTTTGTCTCTTGGAACAAAAGACGGCGATAGGATCGGACACCTTGCAGATAATCGCCAGGAATGGCAGGTAGTAAGTCTTGGAATTATGGCAGCTGGTGGAATTGATATTCCCCGGGGAACTGATGTTACAGTAAAGGAGATGGCATATATCTTAAGTTTCACAGAATGCCAGACAGTAAGCGTAGAAAACCCTTTTGTTCTTGGAAAACTCTGTGAATGTATGAGTCAGATTCCAACCCTCAAAAACATAATCATAATTGATACCCAGAACCAGGCTTTAGATAAATACGAACTTGGTGATGTAAAACTTTTCCGTTACGACCAGATTTTAAAGATGGGGCAGCTTTGGAGAAACGAACATCCTGGTGTAATTGATCAGAAAATTCGCGAAGAAATTAATGGCGACCAGGTTGCTTCTATTATTTTTACTTCCGGAACAACAGGCGTGCCAAAAGGTGTTCAGCTTACACATAATAACTTTTTGTGCCAGCTTCCTGCATTGTCAGAAATTTTTGATTTCCATCGTGCAGACCGCAGTATGTGTATTCTTCCAATCTGGCATGTTTACCAGCGCGCATTTGAATTTTATGTAATGTACTTTGCAGGAACCCTCTGCTATTCAAAGCCTGTTACAAGCCTTTTGCTTACAGATTTTGCAAAGGTTCGTCCTCAGCTTATGCCATGTGTTCCTCGCGTTTGGGAAGGAATCTATCAGGCAATCTCTAAAAAAATTAAAAAACAGTCAAAGACAGCGTGGGTACTTTTTAAGATTCTTTCAAATGCCTCGGCCAACGCGCTTACTCTTGAAGGTAAAATAAAAGGCCGTCATCCAATTTTTAAGGCTCAAAATGCCTTCAAAATCGCCATGAACCAGCTTTTGTATGTACCGTACGTTTTGTTGCTTCCGCTACGCGCTTTGGGCAACAAGCTTTATTTTAAAGAAATCCGCGAAGTAACTGGCGGACAGTTTGCGTGTGGTATTTCTGGTGGTGGCGGACTTCCTCCGTTCCTTGATCGTTTTTACAACTCAATCGGAATCCGCGTGGTAGAAGCCTACGGTCTTACAGAAACCGCTCCTGTTGTTGCTTCCCGCAAGCGATTTGCGCCTGTAATGGGTACAATTGGTCAGGCACTTTCATATAATCAGGTAAAAATCCTTGATACAGAAGGTAAGCCGGTTGCTCCTGGGCAGAAAGGTATTCTTTATGTAAAAGGTCAGAATGTAATGAAGGGCTATTACAAACAGCCAGAACTTACTTCTCAGGTGCTTGATGAAAACGGCTGGTTTAATACTGGTGACCTTGCAATGCAGACTGTAAACGGTGAGCTTATGATTAAAGGCCGACAGAAAGATACAATCGTTCTTAAGAGCGGAGAAAACGTTGAACCATTCCCGATTGAAGCAAAACTTTCCGAATCTCCATATATCACTACAGCAATTGTTGTTGGTCAGGATCAGAACAGTCTTGGTGCGCTGATTATTCCAGCTGTTGAAGCAATCAGAAATGCTGCAAATCAGAATAATCATCCGGAAGAAGAAATTAAAGTTGAAAATACACAGAAACTTCTTGCTTCAAAGTTTGCCCGCGAACTTATTATGCGCGAATTTGAACGCCTTATTTGTGCTAAAAACGGATTTAAGAACTTTGAACGTGTAAATCAGTTTGAATTTCTGGAAAAACTTGAACATCCGGAAGAAGAACTTACCGCAAAAGGAAGTCTTGTACGCTTTAAGGTTAATCAGAACTACAAGCATCTTATTAACCGCATGTTCAATAAGGAAGAAAAGAAGCGCCAGCGTCTGAGCGATATTATTCAGAACTTATTGGATTAATACCAAGGTTCGTTTAACTTGTGCATAGCGCAAGTTGTTGGAATTCATTAGTCAATGAAAATATAATCTGTAAAATTGATTCCCGCAATTTTTCCAAGCGAAAGACGGGAATTAATCTGGTCTAAAAGTTCTGCACAGATTTTTTCTTCTGTTTTTCCTAAAAGCTGATATTTTGAACGTTCTGTAAAGTAGGCAGAAAATATACCTTTTATTACATTTTTTTTTCTTGCAAGTTCTTCGTAAAAAACATCATCACCAGCAGGATATGAAAGCCATGGGGAAATTACCATTATTGTGCCGTCAGAATCTTTTTTATCTGCAGCTGTGGTAAGCCTTATAGTTCCAAGCTCAAAATAAGCCGTTACGTCATTAGAAACGGGTGCGTTAAGTGCAGTTGCCTTTCCTTTTGCAATAAGGTTTTGTGCAGATTTTGAGCCGGCATCAATATTTGAGGCAGCTTTTTTAATAATGCCTGCAAAAGTGCCCATCGTAATAAGCACAACGAGCACAATTGCGATTATTGTAAGAGTTTTTTCTAATTTTCGGATTCCCGCTGGTGTCATGGGTTTATTCTACCACAAACGGAGACGCCAGTGCCAGCAATCTTCCTACTGCTCGGGCAGAAATATGTACGCCGTCATCCAGCCATTCTTCTGTCTGAATACAGCCTGCTTTTCTAAGTTCGTTAATCAAAATT
>JAILHD010000034.1 GCA_024696155.1 Treponema sp.
TTATGAAAACATCTGATTTTAACTTTGAATTACCAGAAGAACTTATTGCCCAGCATCCTAGTGGAATACGTGGGCAGGATAAACTTATGCTTTTGGATCGTCAGACTGGTGAATATAAACATCTTTCTATGGATGATTTACCGGATTTAATTACCCCTGATACACTGATGATTTTTAATAATTCCCGTGTTCGTCGTGCCAGAGTTTACGGAATTAAGGAAACTACAGGACGAGAATGTGAGTTTATGTTTTTGAACACAATCGACAAGGACTGCTGTATCTGGAATACAATGGTAAAAGGCGCTAAAAAGCAGAAGCCTGGAATGCATTATAAATTTCCTGATGGTACTGTGGGTACAATTGTTGAGCACGCCGGTAACGCTGGAACTGAATTCCGTGCCATGAAGTTTGATTTTGCAATTGATGAAGACTGGTTTGAACGTAACGGACACATTCCTCTTCCTCCATATATCAAGCGTGGTGATACAGAAGAAGATTCTGAACGCTATCAGAATGTTTATGCAACTGATACAGGTTCAGCTGCCTGCCCGACAGCCGGACTTCACTTTACTGAAGAAATGCTCAAACGCCTTGCTGATAAGGGAATTGACCGCGCTTTTGTAACTCTGCACGTTGGACTTGGAACCTTCCTTCCTGTGCGTGAAGACGAAATTGAAAATCACAAGATGCACGAAGAATGGTATACAATTCCTTTGGAAACTGCTCAGAAAATCAATCAGGCAAAAAAAGAAGGCAGACCGATTCTTGCAGTTGGAACAACAAGTGTAAGAACCCTTGAAAGTGCCGCCAAAGCAATTATTGATGCAGGTGGAAAACCTGGAGATAATGATATTTGGGTAAATGCCGGAACTTCTTCTACAAGTATTTTTATGTATCCGGGCTATAAGTTTAATGTTGTAGACAAGATGTTTACAAACTTCCATACCCCGGAAAGTACATTGATTATGCTGGTAAGTGCCTTTGCAGGACGTGAGCACATCCTAAATGCATATAATGCAGCAGTAAAAGAGAAGTATCACTTCTTTAGTTATGGCGACTGCATGCTGATCCGCTAAAAGGTTCATCTTGTCATAAATAACTAAAATCGGTAATATTAATTCAACGGCAAAGAGGTCGTAGATTTTACGTTAGGATTGTCTCCTGACGGCAAATCTACGGCCTCTTTTTTATTTGTCTAAAATACTAATTTGTAAACTCTAAAAATTGCTGCGCACTGCTCGCAATTTTTTTAACGAGTTTGCTATTAACGCTATGAAATGGAGGTGTGTAAAACCTAAAAAATAATTTTCTGCAGAAAATTATTTTTCTTAACGGTTTTGCTATTTTAATTATGTGTGGCTTTGTAGGAGCATTTGATTTATCTAGTGGCGGTCAGCCTATTGCGGAAGGTTTAAAAGAAGAGTTGCGCTCGCAGGTTCTGGAGATGTCTAAAAGAATCAGACATCGCGGACCGGATTGGAGCGGTGTTTATACTGGTGAGAATGCCATTTTGAGTCATGAACGACTTTCTATTGTTGACCCGCTTTCTGGAAAACAGCCTCTTGTAAGCGATGATGAAAAAATTATTCTTGCGGCAAACGGCGAAATTTACAATCACAAGGAAATCAGAAGTTCTTTTGAAGGAAAATATAATTTCCGTACAGGTTCTGATTGCGAAGTTATCATTCCTTTGTACAAAAAATATCGCGAAAGCGGAAATTTTTCAGAAATGATAGAGCATCTTTCCGGTATTTTTGCCTTTGCACTTTACGATAGTGAAAATGACGTTTACCTTATTGCCCGCGACGAAATTGGAGTTATTCCACTTTATCAGGGCTGGGATAAGGCTGGCCGCTACTATGTAGCCAGCGAACTTAAAGCCCTCGAAGGCGACTGCCAGACAATAGAAGAATTTCCTAATGGTCACTATCTTTATTCCAGGGACGAAAAAGCAACCCGCTGGTACAACCGCGCCTGGGAATCTTACGATGCTGTAAAATCTGCCCCACGTGCCACAGACGAGCACGGCGAAGTAATCAATCCTTCGGTTATCGAAAAAGTTCGCAACGGTTTGGAAGCTGCCGTAAAAGCTCAGCTTATGTCTGATGTTCCATACGGTGTATTACTTTCCGGAGGTCTGGACTCTTCAATCATAGCTGCCATCACACAAAAATACAGCAAAAAACGTGTTGAGTCAGACAGCCGAGAATCTGCCTGGTGGCCACAGCTCCACTCATTTGCAGTCGGCCTTGAAGGCTCTCCAGATCTGATTGCCGCAAAAAAAGCCGCAGACTACATCGGCACTGTTCACCACGAAGTTCACTTTACAATTCAGGAAGCTCTGGACGCCCTGCCTGACGTAATCTACCACATCGAAACTTACGATATCACAACTGTCCGAGCCTCAACTCCAATGTACCTGCTTGCCCGAGTAATTAAATCTATGGGAATTAAGATGGTTTTGAGCGGCGAGGGCAGTGACGAGCTTTTCGGCGGTTACCTCTACTTCCATAAAGCTCCAAATGCTCAGGAATTTCACGAGGAACTCGTTCGCAAAATGAGCAAGCTTCACCTTTACGACTGCCTCCGTGCCAACAAATCCCTTATGGCTTGGGGCGTAGAAGGCCGCGTTCCTTTCCTTGATAAAGATTTCATCGATATTGCAATGGGACTAAATCCGAGCGACAAAATGAACATTAAACTGCCGGATGGCAAACAGCGCATGGAAAAATGGATTCTCCGCAAAGCCTTTGAAGATATGCTTCCTGAAAACATCTGCTGGCGCCAGAAGGAACAGTTCTCTGACGGTGTAGGCTACAACTGGATTGATACTCTTAAAAAGATGACAGAAGAGAAGGTAAGTGACGCAGAATTTGCCCGCCGCGAAAACCGATTCCCTGTAAATCCTCCAAAAACAAAGGAAGAATACTACTACCGCGAAATTTACAGCCGCCTTTTCCCAAGCGATTCAGCTGCCCGTTGTGTTCCGCATGAAGCTGGAGTTGCCTGTTCAACTGCAAAAGCTCTTGAGTGGGATGCTGCATGGAAGAACATGGATGAACCTAGTGGGCGTGCGATTGCTGGTGTTCACGACAAGGCATACTAATTTAGGAAGATTAAACTAAAAAAGGCGAGCTGGTATTACAACTCGCCTTTTGATTTTTTATTTTATTTTTTGATTTTTAATTCTATTTTAATGCTGCAAAACCGTTTTCAAGATCAGCAATGATGTCATCAATGTGCTCAGTACCAATTGAAAGACGGATTGTGTTCTGTGCAATTCCCTGGTCAGCGAGTTCCTCGTCATTGAGCTGCGAGTGAGTTGTGCTTGCCGGGTGAATTACAAGCGATTTTACATCGGCAACGTTTGCAAGAAGACTGAAAATCTTGAGGTTATCAATGAATTTCCATGCTTCTTCGCGGCCGCCCTTGATGTTGAAGGTGAAAATACTTGCACCGCCGTTAGGGAAGTATTTTTCGTAAAGTTTGTGATCCGGATGGTCTTTCAAAGAAGGATGATTTACCTTTTCTACCAACGGATGCTTGCTAAGGAATTCAACAACCTTCTTTGTGTTTTCTGCGTGACGGTCGAGGCGGAGGCTCAAAGTTTCAACTCCCTGCAAAAGAAGGAATGCGTTGAATGGGCTGATTGTTGCACCTGTATCGCGGAGCAAAATAGCGCGGATGTATGTAACGAATGCTGCAGGACCAACTGCATCTGCAAAACTTACGCCGTGGTAGCTTGGGTTAGGAGCTGCAATCTGAGGGTAGTTTCCGCTCTTTTTCCAGTCAAACTTACCGCTTTCTACTATAATACCGCCCAAAGTTGTTCCGTGACCGCCGATGAACTTTGTAGCAGAGTGAACAACGATGTCTGCTCCGTGCTCAAACGGACGGATAAGGTAAGGTGTTCCGAATGTGTTATCAACTACAACAGGAAGACCGTGTTTGTGAGCGATTTCTGAAATTGCATCGATATCAGGAATATCTGAGTTTGGATTTCCCAAAGTTTCAAGATAGATTGCGCGTGTATTTTCTTTGATTGCGCCTTCAAGTTCTTTAAGGTTGTGAGCATCAACAAAAGTTGTTGTAATTCCATACTGTGGAAGTGTGTGTGCAAGAAGGTTGTAGCTTCCGCCGTAAATTGTTTTCTGAGCAACAATGTGGCCGCCGTTAGCAGCAAGTGCTTCGATTGTATAAGTGATGGCTGCAGCACCTGATGCAAGGGCAAGGGCTGCTGAACCGCCTTCAAGAGCGGCAACACGTTTTTCAAGAACGTCCTGTGTTGAGTTTGTAAGGCGTCCGTAAATGTTTCCTGCATCTGCAAGACCAAAGCGGTCTGCTGCATGCTTTGAGTTGTGGAAAACATACGAAGTTGTCTGATAGATTGGAACTGCGCGAGCGTCTGTTGCAGGATCTGCGCTTTCCTGTCCTACGTGTAACTGTAAAGTTTCGAATTTGTAATTAGCCATAATGTTGCCTCCTGTTTTTATTTTCTTTTAATTTGCTACCTACTAGGTTAGTAGGATTTACTTTATGACTTAGTTATACAGGATATAACCTACTAGGTCAATAGGTATTATAAAATTTCTTTGATTTTTTTCATTATTTTGTCGAGTTTATTTATATCAATGCTCGAATAATTCAAAATAAACTGATGCTTGTCTTGTCGCTCTTCGCCCATTTCAAAATCTGTGATTGAACTTATAAGAATTTTATTTTCTTTTAAGCGTTCTTTAAATTCCTGATCGCTGAGCTTTGTGTTGAACTCAAGAATAAAATGAAGACCTGAATTATTTTCTATAATTCTGCATTCGTTTTCTGAAAAATGTCGTTTTATCAGTTCAATTATTCTGGCGCGCTTTCGACCGTAGTGAAGGCGCATTCGGTTTATGTGCTTTTCAAAAAATCCCTGACTTATAAAGGCTGCCAGTGTGTACTGCTCAAATGTAGAAACGGTGCATGAATAAAAAGAAAGTTTTTTATAAAAATCCTGCGCAAGTTTTTCTGGCAAAATCATATAGCTGATTCGGATTGTAGAGGTAAGCGATTTCGAAAAAGTATTCATATAAATAACTTTTCCAAATACGTCCATACTGAATAGAGGAGGAACAGGTTTTCCTTTCTGCCGGAATTCGCTGTCGTAATCATCTTCTATAATATAATTTGCTTCGCTTTCGTTAGACCAGGCAAGCATCTCATAGCGACGGCTTGCAAGCATACAGATTCCTGTTGGAAAGTGATGGGTAGGGCTTATATGTGCAACCTGCCCGCCTGCAGCACGAAGTTTTTCAACAGAAAGTCCCTGTTCATCCATTTCTACAGGAATACAGGTGGCGTTGTTGTTTTCGTAAATTTTTTTAAGTTTTTTATAGCCTGGATTTTCTATGCAGTAGTTTTTGTCGTTTCCTAAAAGTTTAATCAAAAGTCCGTAAAGATATTCGGTTCCTGCTCCAACTATAATCTGGTCGGGATTTACGCTCATTCCGCGGAAAGATTCCAGATGATTTGCAATTGCTTCTCTAAGTTCTTGAACGCCGCTACACGGAGAAACTTCCAGAAGTTCCTTTTCTTTTTGAGAGATTGTTTCTCTTAAGATTTTTGCCCAGATTGAAAACGGAAAGTTTGTTTTTTCAATTCGATTTGAAGAAAAGTCAAAATAATCCTCGTTTTTTTCAGCTGGTTCCGGCGGTAAAAGATTTTTGTAAGCAGCTTTTGGAACTGATTTTGTTTTAATGCGGACAATGTTTTCTATTTCTGAAACAAAATATCCGCGCTTTGGCAGGGAATAAATATAGCCTTCACTCATCAGCTGGTCGTAAGCGCCTTCTACAGAAATAATGCTTATTCCAAGATTTCTTGCAAGTGAGCGTTTTGAAGGCAGTTTTTCGTTTGCCTTCAACTTTCCCGTCTGAATATCTTCCAGAATAAACTGATAAAGCGTTTTATAAATCGGACCATTTGATTCTGACAGATTGTAGCTTAACATTTTTTCCCTTTGAAAATCTTTATATCACATTTTTAAGGTGGTGGAAACAGTTTTAATAAGTCAATTTTCAAAAATACTTGACTTATTCTAAAGTAATTCAGTATTATTTAAGAAAATTACGGCAAAGAGGTCGTAGATAATAGTCTTAGGGAAAATTTGTCCCTGGGGGTATTATCTACGACCTCTTTTTTTATTTGAGGTAAAGAATGAAGACACTGTATGAACCATCGTTTGAGCATGACGCCTGCGGTATTGGGGCTGTTGTGAATATTGACGGAAGCAAGTCGCATAAAATTGTAGATAATGCGCTGAGCATTGTTGAAAAACTTGAACACCGTGCGGGTAAAGACGCCAGCGGAAAAACTGGTGATGGTGTTGGAATACTTTTACAGATTAGCCATGACTTTTTTAAGAAAGCTGCTGCAGATTTTGTAGGAAATCTTGGTGAACGTGATTACGGTATTGCTCAGATTTTCTTTCCTGGAAATGAAGATGAATGCAACTCAGAAAAAACTGATTTTGAAAAGGCTGTAAAAGAGGGTGGCTTAAAACTTCTTGGCTGGCGTCAGGTTCCTGTAGACGCTGCCGTTCTTGGACAAAAAGCCCGTGACTGTATGCCAAATATCAGGCAGGCTTTTATTGCCCGTCCAGAAAAATGCGAAAAAGGTCTTGAATTTGATAAACTTCTTTATAAGGTACGTCTTTCTTTTGAAAAAAAAGATAATCACAAAACATACATCTGTTCATTTAGCAGCCGAACAATTGTTTACAAGGGAATGTTCCTAGTTCACGAGCTCAGAACCTTCTACAAAGATTTGCAGTCACCTGAATATGTTTCGGCACTTGCACTTGTTCACTCACGCTTTTCTACAAACACAAATCCAAGCTGGCAGCGTGCTCATCCAAACCGCTTTATAGCTCATAACGGAGAAATCAATACAATCCGCGGAAATGTAGACCGAATGCTTGCCCGCGACGGCGAAGTTGATACAACTGGTTCTGACTCTGCAATGCTGGACAATACTCTTGAATATTTTGTAATGAACGGAATGCCTCTTCCTCTTGCAGTTATGATTTGTATTCCAGAGCCTTGGAAGCATGATGATAGTCTTAGTCAGGAAAAACGGGATTTCTATCACTATTGGGCAACAATGATGGAACCTTGGGACGGTCCTGCTGCAATTCTCTACAGCGATGGTGATGTTCTTGGTGCCACTTTGGACCGCAACGGTCTTCGCCCAAGCCGTTATTTTATTACAAAAGACAATATGCTGGTTCTTTCTAGTGAAGTTGGTGTTCTTGATATTCCTGAAAGCCAGATTGTAGAAAAATCACGCCTTATGCCTGGACGCATGCTTCTTGTTGATACAACACAGAAACGACTTATTACAGATAAGGAGCTTAAAGAAACTTACGCCACAAAAAATCCTTATGGCGAATGGCTGGATCTGAATCTTACTCATCTTGCAGACCTTAAAATTCCTAATAAAAAAATCCCTGTAAGTACACAGGAAGAGCGAAATCGTCTTTACCGTGCCTTTGCATGGAACTACGAAGACCTTAACGAAATGGTTCTTCCAATGGCTCGTAACGGCGTGGAGCCTACAGGTGCAATGGGTGTTGATACACCGCTTGCCTGTCTTTCAGACAAGCATCCTCCTCTTTACAGCTATTTTAAGCAGCTTTTTGCTCAGGTTACAAACCCTCCAATCGATAGTCTTCGCGAAAAAATTGTAACAGATACAACAGTTTATGTTGGTACAGACGGTGACCTTCTTCATACAAAAGGTTCAAACTGCCGTGTGCTCGAAATTAACAATCCGATTTTGACGGGAACTGACCTTGTAAAAATTGCCGCATTGAATCAGCCTGGTTTACGTGCTACAACTCTTTCGCTTTTGATGGATATGGAAAAGCTTAATCTTGAATCTGCTTTGGAAAATCTCTTTAAGCAGATTGATGCTGTTTACTCTGAAGGCTACAATATTATTATCCTTAGCGATCGTGGAGTTGACGAAAAGCATGCTGCAATTCCATCTCTGCTTGCTGTAAGTGCCGTTGAGCAGTATCTTATCCGCACAAAAAAGCGTACAAAGATTTCTATTATCCTTGAAAGTGCTGAAGTGCGTGATGTTCATCAGGCTGCAATGTGTATGGGTTATGGTGCCCGTGCAATTAATCCTTACCTTGCACATGAATCAATCGCAGAACTTATTGATCAGAAACTTCTGGACAAGGATTATCACACTGCAATTGACGATTATAATAAGGCAATTATCGGCGGTATTGTAAAAATCGCTGCAAAAATGGGAATTTCTGCCGTTCAGTCTTATCAATCTGCCCAAATTTTTGAAGCAGTTGGTATTGCTCAGGACGTTGTCGAAAAGTACTTTACAAATACAGTCAGCCGCGTTGGTGGTATTGGTCTAAAAGAAATAGAAGAAGATATTCTATATCATCATAAACAGGCCTGGAATGATATGGGACTTACAGTTAATACTCACCTTGACAGTGTGGGCTTTCATAAGTTCCGCCGCGGTCCTAATGCAGAAGATCATCTTTATAATCCAGAAACTATTATTGCCCTTCAGGAGGCAACCCGTAACGGTGACTACTCTCGCTTTAAGGAATATACAGCCCTTGTTGATGATAATTCCCGCCCTCACACTCTGCGTGCAATGCTTGATTTTGATTTTGAAAAAGCCGGAAAGGGCATTTCAATTGACGAAGTTGAAGGCGTAGATTCAATCGTACAGCGCTTTAAGACAGGTGCCATGTCTTATGGTTCAATTTCTGAAGAAGCTCATAAGTGTATGGCTGCCGCAATGAATCACCTTCACGGAAAATCAAACTCTGGTGAAGGTGGAGAAAAGCCTGAGCGTCTTGGAACGGAATATAACTCTGCAATCAAGCAGGTTGCTTCCGGCCGCTTTGGTGTTACAGAAGAATATCTTTTGAGTGCCCGCGAGATTCAGATTAAAATGGCCCAGGGAGCAAAGCCTGGTGAAGGAGGCCACTTACCTGGCAAAAAAGTTTACCCTTGGATTGCAAAAACACGTTATGCAACTCCAGGTGTATCTTTGATTTCGCCACCACCTCACCACGATATTTATTCTATCGAAGACCTTGCTCAGCTTATTTATGATTTGAAAAATGCAAACCGCGCTGCCAGAATCAGCGTAAAGCTTGTAAGTGAAGCAGGTGTAGGTACAATTGCTGCCGGTGTTGCAAAAGCCGGTGCACAGGTAATTTTGATTTCCGGTCATGATGGTGGTACTGGTGCTGCACCAATTTCTTCTATTCATCATGCGGGACTTCCATGGGAACTTGGCCTTTCTGAGGCTCATCAGACTTTGATTCAAAACGGACTTCGCGGTCGTGTAATTATTGAAACTGACGGTAAACTTATGAGCGGCCGTGATGTTGCAATTGCCTGTCTTTTGGGTGCAGAGGAGTTTGGTTTTGCTACAGCGCCTCTTATTACAATGGGTTGTGCAATGATGCGTGTCTGCAATCTTGATACCTGTCCATTTGGTGTTGCAACTCAGAATGAAAAACTTCGCGAACGCTTCCCTGGAAAGCCTGAATACGTAGAAAACTTTATGAAGTTTATTGCCCAGGAACTTCGCGAATATATGGCAAAACTTGGAGTTCGTTCTATTGATGAAATGTGCGGACGAACAGATCTTCTTAAGATGAAGGAAAAGCAGGGCTTTAAGCGTGCCGGTCTTATTGATTTGTCTCGCGTACTTGCCGGTGGCGAAAACGAAGGCTGGAAAAAGACCCGCGATACATTCAACTTCGAACTTGAAAAGAAACTTGACCTTACAAGACTGGTGCCAGACTTTGAAAACTCTAAGGCTTCGGCAGAAGTAGACATTCAGTCTACAGACCGCACCTTTGGTACTATTCTTGGCAGCGAAATCCAGAAGAAATTCGGTGGAAAACTTGAAGATGATGCTTACGTTGTAAAATGCCGCGGTGGAGCGGGACAGAGCTTTGGTGCCTTTATTCCAAAAGGACTTACAATCCGTCTTACAGGAGATGCAAACGATGCCTTTGGTAAAGGCTTGAGCGGTGGAAAACTTGTTGTTACAAAGCCTGCTGATTTTGAAGGTCAGGCAGACAGCAACATTATTGTAGGAAACGTTGCATTGTTTGGTGCTACAAGCGGTAATGCCTATATCAACGGTGTTGCAGGCGAGCGTTTCTGTGTCCGTAATTCCGGGGCTATAGTTGTTGCTGAAGGTTGCGGTGATCACGGTCTTGAATACATGACTGGTGGAACTGCCGTAATTCTTGGAGGCACTGGACGCAATTTGTGTGCCGGTATGAGTGGTGGAGTTGCTTACATTCTTGATGAAAAGCACGACCTTTACAAACGTCTTAATCACGAACTTGTAAAAAGCTATGACCTTGATGATGAGATTTCTACTCTGCGCGGAACAAGTGATCAGGAACGTCTTCGCAGTCTTATTGAAGAACACGCAAAAGAAACAGGTTCTCAAAAGGCAAAAGCAATTCTTTCTGACTGGGAACATTACAAGACCTGCTTTAAGAAGATTATCCCTAATGATTATCTGAAGATTATGACAGGAATTGCCAGCGAAGAGTCTAAAGGTCTTGCTCATGATGATGCAGTTCTTGCAGCCTTTAAGAAGGCGACTGCATAAGCGGGGCGTTGCGGGGTGTCCCCGCAGAAGGGGTAGCCCGCAACAGGGTGCGGGCGCAGGGGAAGGCTTTCCCCTCCTTAAAACATCATAGGAGAATTAATATGGGTAAACCAACTGGATTTATGGATTATAAAAGAATTGAAAACGGAAGTTTTGAGCCGCTTGAGCGTATAAAGAATTTTAAGGAGTTTCATCCTGTAATGGAGGATGCTAAGCGACGTGAACAGGCAGCCCGCTGTATGAACTGTGGTGTGCCGATGTGTCAATCGGCAATCCGTCTTGCCGGCATGGTAACAGGTTGTCCACTTCATAATTATATTCCGGAATGGAACGACGCGCTTTTTAAAGGTCAGTATGATATGGCGGCCTGGAGACTTTTAAAAACTTCAAGTTTTCCGGAATTTACAGGAAGGGTTTGCCCGGCTCTTTGCGAAAAGGCCTGCAACTGCGGAAATCCTGTGTGTGGTGATGGAGCCGTTACAGTTCACGAAAATGAGCTTTATATTATAGAAAAAGCTTTTGAATCAGGTTACATGAAGCCTGAAATTCCTGCGGTTCGAAGCGGAAAAAAGATTGCCGTAATTGGTGCGGGGCCTGCAGGCCTTGCTGCTGCAGACTGGCTTAATCGCCGCGGTCACAGCGTTACAGTTTACGAGCGCGAAGATAAGGCCGGCGGACTTTTGATGTACGGTATTCCTAACATGAAGCTGGACAAAAAAATTGTTGAACGCCGAATTTCCTTGATGAAGGCTGAAGGCGTTGAGTTTGTATTCAATGCCGATGTAGGAAAAAATATTTCTGCAGAGCATATTTTACGCCAGTTTGATGCTGTTGCCCTCTGCTGTGGTGCAAAAAAAGCCCGCTCTCTTACTTCTTCTGGTATTTCCGAACTAAAATCCGAGCGGGAAGGAGCTGCCGGCGGAATGATGTTCGCTGTAGATTTTCTTAAAGCTGTTACAAAATGTGTAATTGCAACAACCGGCGCCCTTGAAAAAATCGGAATTAATCCTGCAAACAAACAGATTGACCAGATGCTGCTTCAGGATTTTGGAATTGAAGTTGAAGGAAAACATGTTGTGATTGTAGGTGGTGGTGATACTGGTAATGACTGCTGCGGAACTTCAATTCGTCTTGGTGCTGCAAGCGTTACTCAGATAGAAATGATGCCTTGCCCTCCAAAAGAGCGTGCTGCAAATAACCCATGGCCACAGTGGCCAAAAGTGCTCAAAACTGATTACGGTGCAGAAGAATCAATTGCGGTTTTCGGTCACGATCCTCGCGTTTATGAAACAACTGTAAAAGAAGTAATCAGTAAAGACGGTCATATTACAGCCGTTCGCACTGTTGAAGTTGAATTTAAAAATATTGATGGAAAGCGCCAGCTTGTAGAACGCCAGGGAACAGAAAAAACACTTCCTTGTGATTTGCTTCTGGTTGCCGCAGGTTTTACCGGTTGTGAAGAATATACAGCACAGTCCTTTGGTGTTGAACTTGGTCCCCGCGGAACAGTTGCAACTGCGCTTACTGAAGGAGATCAGAAAATTGAAACTTCTTTCAGTTCAGATACAGGTTATGCCACATCAGTTTCTAAGGTTTTTGCAGCCGGCGACATGCACCGCGGACAGTCTCTTGTAGTCTGGGCCATTGCCGAAGGCCGCGAATGCGCCCAGGAAATAGATGCATTTTTATTGAAATAGAATAAATAAGAAAAATAGCGCAAGGGAACAGAGTATGCTTCAAAAACGTTCTGTTTGTGATGGTCGCAAAAGCGACCAGTTCAATAGTTTCTTTACCACAAACAGCATGTAGCGCGATATCGCGCGGTTTTGAAGCATACTCTGCGACCGGGAGCAATTTTTATTTCTAAGTTGTAATATTCCTGATAAAAAGCTAAAATATCATCAAATTTATTTTTGAGGGATATTAATGATTACAGTAAGCGATGTAAGCGTTTCATTCAGCGAAAAACCGCTTTTTAAAGACGTAAACCTTAAGTTTAATAAAGGAAACTGTTACGGAATCACCGGTGCAAATGGTGCCGGAAAATCTACCTTCCTTAAGCTTCTTTCCGGCGAGCTCGAACGCGATTCAGGCGATATTTTTATGACTCCGGGCGAGCGAATGGCTGTTTTAAAGCAGGATCACTTTGCTTATGATGAATATTTGGTAAAAGATACTGTTATGATGGGCTTTCCAAAACTTTACGAAGTTTCTAAGGCCCGTGACGAAATTTATGCTAAAGCTGACTTTACCGAAGAAGACGGAATTAAATCTGCCGAGCTGGAAGCAGAATTTGGCGAACTTGGCGGTTACGAAGCAGAAAATCAGATTGAACAGATGCTTTCAGGTCTTGGCCTTGAAGAAGAATTTCATGACAAAATGATGAGCGAGCTCGATGAATCTCAGAAGGTTCGTGTTCTTCTTGCACAGGCAATCTACGGAAACCCTGATGCCCTGATTCTCGATGAACCTACCAACGGTTTGGATATTGAATCAATTACCTGGCTTGAAAACTTCCTTCTGGACTTTGAAAACACTGTAATTGTTGTATCGCATGACCGTCACTTCCTGAACACAGTCTGCACTTACATCTGCGATATAGACTTTGGAAAAATCACACAGTTCAGCGGAAACTACGACTTCTGGTATCAGATGACTCAGATTATGCAGCGTCAGGCTCATGAACAGCAGAAAAAGACTGAAGACAAGATGAAGGATTTGCGCGAGTTTATCCTCCGTTTCTCTTCTAACGCATCTAAGGCTAAACAGGCAACATCTCGTAAAAAGATTTACGACAAACTTGCAGAAAGCATGGAAGAAATCCCTGTTTCTACCCGTAAGTTTCCTTATGTAAGCTTTAAAGCAGACCGTGAAATCGGAAACAACGTTCTTGATATCAAAGGACTCAACTATAAGGATGCAGACGGCGTTCAGCTTCTTAAAGATTTTTCTTTGTCTGTTGGTCGTAACGATAAAATTGCCTTTGTCGGAATTGAGCATAACTCAAAGACAGCACTTTTTGACATCATCAACGAGGTTAAAAAGCCTGATTCAGGTGAATATTACTGGGGTCAGACAACTTCACACACATATCTTCCACGCGATACATCATCATACTTTGACAACAATCTGAACATTACAGAATGGCTCAAGCAGTATTCTAAAGATCAGGATGATGCTTATGTTCGCGGCTTCCTTGGACGTATGCTCTTTAGTGGTGACGAATCTCTTAAAAAGGTTAAGGTACTTTCCGGAGGAGAAAAAGTCCGCTGTATGCTTTCAAAACTTATGCTTTCTGGTGCCAACGTTCTTTGTATGGATGACCCTACAAACCACCTTGACCTTGAAGCAATTCAGTCTTTGAACGAAGGTTTGATTGCATTCCCAGGTGTTGTACTCTTTACTTCACATGACCACGAGTTCATTCAGTCTATTGCTAACCGCATCGTAGAAATCACTCCAAACGGAATTATTGACCGCATGATGAGCTTTGATGACTACATTAAAGACGAAGGCGTTGCCGAACTCCGTAAAAAGCTCTACGAAGGAACAGGTAAGAAGCTCAAGTATAGAGTTTAAAACTTGACATTTGTACATATTTCCTCTATATTATATATGTCAGTTTAATATTAGTATTAAAAAGACTCGTGCAAAAACACGGGTCTTTTTTATTATTGTTCAAAAAGTTTGTTGCTGACCTGAAACCGGATATGGAATATACATCATATAAATCAATTAAATACTATCCTGAGTGTTCTGCTCTTGTAGAAGAACTTGGATACAAACTTGTAGACCTTAAGATTGTTCCTGCAAAGACAATCACTAAGATTTCTGCAATTGTGTGCACTAAGGATCCAAACGGGAACATGGGCGTAAATGACTGCGCTAAGGTTCACCGTGTGCTTCTTCCAAAACTTGAAGAGCTTTTGGGAACTGAAGAAACAAGCATGGAGCTTACAAGCCCTGGCATTGAGCATAATCTTAAGAATGCGGCTGAATTTGCACTTTTTGCTGGCAGAACAGTGCGCATCTGGGATAAAACTGTTACAGACTGGATTAGTGGAACAATTGTTTCTGCTGATGACAAATCGGTTACTTTAAAGAAGGATGACGGTACAGAGTTTACCCAATCTTTTGAAAATATAGCAAAGGCAAAATTTATTTCTGCCTCAAATAATAACAATAAAGAGGAGGCTTAAAATGTCAGAAATGGCAGAAGCTATCCGTCGTTTGATTGAAGAAAAAGGTTATTCTGAAGAATCAGTACGACAGACTATCGAGAAGGCACTTAAAGCTGCTTATAAAAAGAGATATGGAACAGACGAGAACGCAATCGTAAAGTTTGCAGACGATATGTCGGATGTGTCGCTTTTCTCAAGAAAAGTTGTAATTGATGGTGTTTATGACCCAACAATGGAAATTGAACTTGAGGAAGCCCGCGCACTTGCAGGTGATGAGATTGAAGAGGGTGATGAAATTGATATTCTTGAAGACCCTAAATCTTACGAGCGTTCAGAAGTTTCTACTGGTAAGCAGACTGCTCATCAGGGCTTGAACGAAACCTACAAGACATCTCTTTACAACGAGTATAAAGACAAAGTTGGTGAAATCATCATCGGTTATTACCAGCGAGAACGCAACGGAAACATCTACGTTGACCTTGGAAATGCAGGCCGTCTTGAAGGTGTGCTTCCTGTTAAATATCAGTCTAAACTTGAATTCTACGACAAAAATGACCGCATTAAGGCTCTTATCGTAGACATTAAGCCTACAAACTCTGGAATCCAGCTGATTCTTTCTCGCAGCGATCCAAAACTTGTCTGCTCTATTTTGGAAAAAGAAGTTCCAGAAATTGCAGATGGTACTGTAGAAATTGTTAAGGCTGTCCGCGATGCAGGTTACCGCACAAAGATTGCTGTAAGCACAAAACGCGAAGAAGTAGATCCTGTTGGAGCTTGTGTTGGTCTTAAGGGTGTACGTATTCAGAATGTTATCCGTGAACTTTTGAACGAAAAAATCGATGTTCTTAAGTACGAATCTGACCCTGCTGAGTTCATAAAAAATGCACTTTCACCAGCTCAGGTTAATCGCGTAGTTATCATGGATGCAGAAAAACGTCAGGCTCTCGCAATTGTTGACGAAAGTCAGTTCTCTCTGGCAATTGGCCGTCAGGGACAGAACGTTCGCCTTGCTAACCGCCTTTGTGACTGGAACATCGACGTTAAGACAGAAGAGCAGGCAGCAGATATTGACTTCTCTAATGTTAATACTGTTCAGAATGCTCGTGCTCTCTTTAATGATGATGCAGCAGCAGAAGAAAATTATGATGAAATTACTACTGTGGCAGAGTTGCCTGGTGTAAATAAAGAGGTTGCCGAACTTCTTAAGGCAAATGGAATTGAACAGATTCAGGACTTTGTTGAAGCTTACGACTCTGATAAGATTCAGATTGAAGGTGTTACAAAAAAAGCACTTGATGAAATTAACAATCTTATTAATGAAAACGTTGAGTTCGTAGAAGACGAAACTGAAACTGAAGAGGCTCCAGCTCAGGCTGAGACAACAGAAAAAGAAGAAGCAGAGGAAGAATACTTCTGCCCTGAATGTGGAGCTAAGATTACTCTTGATATGACTCGCTGTCCAAAATGTGGTTGTGAGTTTGAATTCGAAGAGGATGCAGAATAGAGAGGCATAGAATAGAAACATGGCAGAAGAATCAGAAAAAAAGCCAGGATTTGTAGTGCATAAGAAGGCACAGACTCAGCCAGCAGCAGCCCAGACTCCATCCGCTCCAGAAAAGAAGCGTGTTGTAGTTGTAAGAAAGAATACTTCACAGGGGCCTGCTCAGGAAGCTTCTAAAAATGATGTTGCTAAGAAGAACCCGGTAAAGGTTGTTGTAAAGAAAGCTGAAGGTCAGGCACCTGCTCAGACAGAAAAGCCTGCAAAACCAGCTCCACAGGCAGCAGCTCCAGTTACAGAAGCTCCAAAATCTGCAAATACACAGCAGTCTCAGCGCCCACGCACTTTTGAACTTAATCAGGCTCGTCCTAATGTAAAAGCCGGAAACCTTTCTGACCATGGTCGTCAGAATAACCGCGGAGGATACAACCGCGGTGGTAACGGACAGGGCGGCTACAATAATTATAACCGTGGTGGTCAGGGTGGCCAGGGCGGTTATAACCGTAATGGCGGAAACGGCGGTCAGGGCGGCTTTAACGGCGCTCAGGCACGTCAGAGCTATCAGAACCGTGAACGCGATAACCGCGAAGGTGGTCAGGGCGGCTATAATCGCGGCGGTCAGGGTGGATTCAACCGTAACGGTGGCCAGGGTGGCTTTAATCGCGGTGGCCAGGGCGGCTTTAATCGCGGTGGCCAGGGCGGCTTTAACCGTGGTGGAGCTCAGGGAGGCCAGGGTGGATTCAGACCTCGTCCAATGGGCGGCGGTATGGCCCCAGCTCCTATTCCTGTTGACCAGCGTTCACAGGGTAAAAAGGCCGCTTACAAAGGTAAAAAACAGGTTTATAACCGCAAGGACGAAGAGCAGTACGATGATAACCTCTTTGAACAGAAGAAGAAGGTTGAAACTCCTGCAAGCGTAGTTCCAAAAGAAATTGAAATTATGGAAACAGTTTCGGTTTCTGACCTTGCACGCAAAATGAACCTTAAGGCAAGCGAAGTTATTGGAAAACTCATGGGCATGGGTGTAATGGTTACTATTACACAGTCAATTGACCATGAAACTGCAGAACTTCTTGCAAGCGAATACGGCTGCGAGGTAAAACTTGTAAGCCTTTATGATGAAACTGTAATTGAAAGCGAAAAGGATGACGGCGTAGAACTTCTTCCTCGTCCTCCAATTGTTACCGTTATGGGACACGTTGACCACGGTAAGACTAAGACTTTGGATGCTATCCGCCATGCAAACGTTGCAGCTGGCGAAGCTGGTGGTATTACTCAGTCTATTGGTGCTTACTCAGTTACTACAGAAAAAGGAAAGATTACATTCCTTGATACACCAGGTCACGAAGCATTTACAATGATGCGTGCCCGCGGTGCTCAGGTAACAGATATCGTAGTTCTTGTTGTTGCAGCAGATGATGGTGTAATGCCTCAGACTCTGGAAGCTATTGCTCATGCAAAAGATGCAAAGGTTCCTATTATTGTTGCTGTAAACAAGGTTGATAAGCCTGAAGCAAATCCGGACCGCGTAAAGACTCAGCTTTCTGAACTCGGTCTTACTCCTGAAGAGTGGGGTGGAGATACACAGTACGTTCATATTTCTGCACTTAAAAAAGAAGGTATTGACGATCTTTTGGATGCAATCCTCTTACAGGCTGAAATGCTTGAGCTTAAGGCAAACTTTGAATGTCGTGCTGAAGGTAAGATTCTTGAATCCCGCGTAGATCAGGGACGTGGTGTTGTTTCTACTGTAATCGTACAGCGCGGCTGCCTTAAGCAGGGTGACCCTTTTGTTGCCGGAATTTATTCTGGTCGTGTACGTGCTATGTTCGATGACCGCGGTAAACGTATTCAGGAAGCAGGTCCTTCTACTCCTGTTGAAGTTCTTGGTATGGAAGAAATGCCAAATGCAGGCGATCCATTCCAGGTAACAGAAAGCGAAAAGGATGCACGTGCTATTTCTGCAAAACGTCAGGAACTTAAACGCTTTGAAGCTGCTAAGGCTGTTAAAAAGACAACTATCGATACTCTTTATAAAGATATTGAAAATGGCGAAGTTACAGAACTTAAGGTTATCATTAAGGCTGATCTTCAGGGATCTGCAGAAGCACTTAAATCTTCTCTTGAGAAGCTTTCAACTCGTGAAATCCGCCTGAACGTTATTCATTCAAGTGCCGGTGCAATCAACGAATCAGATGTTACTCTGGCTGCTGCTGACTCTAATGCAATCATCATCGGATTTAATGTTCGTCCTACTCCAAAGGCAAAAAGCCTTGCAGAACAGGAACAGGTTGAAATCCGTAAGTACAATATCATCTACAAGTGTGTTGAAGAAATTCAGGCCGCTATGGAAGGTATGCTTCAGCCGGATACAAAAGAAGAAGTTATTGGTCAGGTGGAAGTTCGCAACACATTCCGTGTACCAAAGGTTGGCGTAATTGCCGGTTGTATGGTTTCGGAAGGTATTGTTCGCCGTACAGCAAGTGTTCATCTTGTTCGTGATGGAATTGTTAAGTTTACAGGTAAGATTACTTCCCTCAAACGCTTTAAGGACGACGTAAAAGAAGTCAGCACAGGCTATGAGTGTGGTATCGGTCTTGAAAACTGGCAGGATATCATGGTTGGCGATAAGCTCGAAATATTCGAAATTGTAGAAGTTGCTAAGAAACTTGGAAAGACTCTTGCCGAAGAACAGGCTGAACTTGAAAAGAAAGGCTCTTCAGACGCAGATAAAGAAGGAGAAAATTCATAATGGGACAGTATCGTTTACAGCGATTGAACGACCAGCTCCGTGATGAAATTTCCACATTGATTTTACGCGGAGAAATTAAAGATCCCCGCGTAAATACATTCCTCAGCATAAACAGGGTTGAAGTAACAAACGACCTTGCTTATGCCAAGGTTTACGTTTCTACATTTTTGCCGGACGGTCAGCTTAAAAAAGGCGTTGACGGTCTGAATTCTGCTGCAGGATTTATTCAGCGCGAAATTGCTGGAAAACTCAGAATCCGCCAGTTCCCTCATCTTCAGTTTAAGATTGATGAAGGAATGAAGGCGGGCTTTAAAATGGTTCAGAAATTGAATCAGCTTGAGGCTGAGTCTAAAGCGCGTGAGGCTGGCGAAACTTCTGAAGAAGCTGGAACTTCTGATGCAGACAAATGACGGAATTGTACTCCTGGCAAAACAGCCGGGAGTAACATCTTTTTCATCCCTCAATAACGTAAAAAAATCTCTTCACACAACTAAAGTTGGTCATACAGGAACCCTTGACAGTTTTGCTCAGGGGCTCCTTGTTGTATGTACCGGTAGACTTACAAAACTTGTAAGTCGCATTACAGAATTTGATAAATCTTATTCTGCTGTGATTAAATTTGGTGAAGAAACTGATACGCTGGAGTTTACTGGCAAAGTAGTAAAAAAAGCCCCTCTGCCGTCGCTGGAGGCCCTAAAAACGGCCTTAAACGCGTTTACAGGGGAACTTTTACAGGCTCCTCCTGCTTACAGTGCAATTCATGTCGACGGTCAGCGAGCAAGTGATCTTGCCCGCAAAGGCATTCAGGTTGAAATACCTAAGCGAAAAATTACCGTTTTTAGCGCAAAATTGGCCGAATATGAGCTTGTAAAAGGCTCGGATGAAGTTTTATATGCCCGAGTCGATTTTAGCGTGTCTAAGGGTACTTATATACGCTGTCTTGCACGTGATATTGCAGACGCATGCGGTAGTGCAGGACTCCTTGTAGGCTTACTTCGTACAAAGGTTGGTAACTTTATTCTTGATGAAGCAGCTGGAGTTTCTCTTCTGGAAGAGTTTTCTATTGCATCTGCAAAAAAGAATGCAGAAGACTTTCTAAAAAATCAGAAAGAAGAGGCTAAAAAAACTTCTGATGCAGTTTCAAAAACAAAAACACCTTATGTCCCTACAGAGCAGGATATTCTTATCCAAACAGAAATAAAATCAAAAATCCAGCAGTTTTCAGAAGAGACTTCAACTCTATGTGGATTTGAAAACCTTCATTTGAAAACTGCACAAAATCTTTCAGATTTTAAGAATGGAAAGAAAATCTTATTTTCAAATTTTAAAGAAGAAATTAATCTCTCTGATACAAAAGATCTTGCTATTTTCTTTGAAGGAAACTTTTGCGGTCTTCTTGAACATTCAGGTAAAAAATTAAGCTACAAATTTGTAATAGCTTAACTGTGTCTTCTTCTGTCTAATCCTGACTTTTCGTAATATTCATTTTTCATCTTATACATAAACTCATCGGCTTTAGATATAAGACCTTCGAACGTTGGATTATCATAATCACATGCTGAACAATAACCGTATGAAACAGAAATATTTTTAATGTTATCGCTATGCCAGTTTTCAATCAGAGAATCAAAGTAGAACAAGCGCTTTTTAAGAATATCTTTGCTGGACTTTAATACAACAAGGAACTCATCACCACCCATTCGGCAGCGTAGAATGGCATCATAGAATACCTTTTTAAGAATCTCTGTTACTCCTATGATGTATTCATCACCAATTGTGTGTCCCTGATTATCATTTATAGTTTTTAAACCATTCAAATCAAAATAAATTACGTGGAAATCGTCTGTAAGAGTTGTATTACCCAAATGTTTTTTGAATACTGAATAGGCACGTCTATTGTCCATCTTTGTAAGCTGGTCTGTGTAGGCATATTTTTCTGCCTCTCTTAATGCAGCCTGCTTTTTAATGGTCTTTATAAATCTAACAACAGAAACTGCAATCTGCATTGCACAATAAGTAATAAATGAGATTACAGAGAACTTAAAGTAAGTTCCGTCACGATTGTAGTTATACATTATGATGACTACAAGAACTAATATAGAAAACAGAAGGTTTCCAATGTTGAGTAAAAGCTTTTCCGAACTTTCATATTTTGAAAGATTTAAAATACTCATAATTGTTACATAGATAATCTCTATAACAAATATCAGGTGTGTAATAATCAAAAGATCCGGTAAATCTTTTACACCAAAAACAAATAAAAGCGTTTGTAAAATAATATTAATCTTAGAAATTAATAAAATGAATTTAATTACAATATTTTCACCATAAAGGGAATTCATATAGTAGGCGAATTCTATTGCAAGGAACAGCAAGGAAGCATAAATAAGAATGCCGTCAACTAAAATCTTATCTGTAAAAAGCGAAATAATATGTGAATCGCAAAGTGCCCAGGTAGAAGTAAGAATAGAAATAATTGCAAGGTGATAAAGGCTCTTAGAAAGCGGCGTAATTCTCTTTTTGTTACCAAAATAACTTAAAAGAAAGAAAATAAATGAGCCAAAGCTGCAGACAATAAGAAGTATTGCAGAGAAAAATAAAGGCAGATTTTCGCGCAGGTATTCAACCATGTAAGTATTTTTAGATGAAAGAATAATTTCTGAAAGCGATGATTTTGAAAACATCGGGTTCTGCAGCTGAATTGTAATTTCAATCGGCTTGTTGCTGTATTCCTTTGAAAGCGGAATATAGCATCTGTTTTTACCTATGTTTGTCTTTATCCAGCCAATATTGGAAATATCAGAAGCATAAATATAATTTCCTTCAATTTTAGCTGTTATGGTTTTGTATCGGCATCGTATAAATAATGTAGAAGTTGAATTAAGGTCAGGCAGGGTAGTATAAATTGTAAAATCGCTTAAAGAATGCTTTGTTGAATAAGGTAAAACAAGTGTCTGATTATTGTATTCTGCCGAGTTTATTTTCCAGTCAAGGTATTGTATTTCTCTTTCCGGCTCGACTTTAGAAAAAGTATTGTCTTTAATATGGAAGAATGAAACAAATATTAAGACGACTAATCCGCAGGCTAAAAATCGCCACAGTGCAGTTGAGATTTTTGGTAAAAGTAAAAAATAAAATTTTAATATAGCTTTCACTGTATAACCATAATAGCATATTTTACATTTACGTAAAATATTTTTATAAAAAAAAAGACTTGGTATTTTAACCAAGTCTTTTTTTTAATTGGGCAGTGAGAGGATCGAACTCCCGACATTCTGGGTGTAAACCAGACGCTCGTACCAGCTGAGCTAACTGCCCGATTTGTTTTTGTAAGCTGCTGTATCGCTGCTTGATGTTTATATATTATACAATCGTAGAAATTTAGTCAACAGGTTTTGAAAAAAAAATTAAAAATTTTTTAAATTTTGCAAAAATGATTAATGACTACTAAATAGAACTGTGTTAAAATATTTTACGCTAAAAATGAAAATCAGAGTGATTGGACTAACATTATTATCCGTTCTCTTTTTTGCTTCCTGTTCAAGTGATGCTGAAGAAACTATCAATGCAGCTGATCTGGACACTATTAAACGCGTAGTCTCTAAAATAGAAGATGAAACAGTATGGTCTGTAGAATTAGAAAAAGACAGGCTTTCTCAAAACATTACCTCTAATGCAGAACTGTTTGCACCTGGAATAAATCTTACAAAAGATAACTCCAGAATATTAAAAATGTATACACCTGCAGTTTATCCGTCTTTTTCAGATTTTGGTTCGCTTGATGTTTCAAAGACTGAATATAAGTTTATTACCTCTGCAGAAGAAATCTGTTCTTATATCAGTTCAAATGATCAGGAAAATCTGTTTACCTGCTTTTCTTCAAATTACCGTTTTAATTATGTGTTTTTTGTGCAGGAACTTAAACGCGACTGGAAAGTAAATATGGAAACAGATTTTTCCTTGTCAGACGCGCTTTTTGAGCGGTTTATTTTGGGTGAAGCTTTTTGCACAGAAAATCTTGTTCAGATTCCTGCCAGATTTTATTGTAATAAGGGATTTCTTGATGTAACATTATATATGAGCAGTGTTCAGGAAAAATCTGTTTATAATATAAAAATCGTAAGGTGGGGGAAAAATGTCTGATTCAACTCTTACAGGAATTGAACGCGAACTTGTTGTTCAATATCTTATTGATGGAAATGTTCCTGTTACAATTACTCCGCTTGAAGAATCTTCTGTTGATTCAGAAGAAGAAATCCGTCCAGTAAATTCTCAGATTTTTCCTGTAGCTATAAAAGGTGAGAATATTACCGTAAAAAAGAACGGAACAATTATTCTTGAAAATCCGGGTGCTTCTGTAAAAGATTTTTTGAACAAAGCTGTTAAGGTTGAATTTTATTTTAATCGTGTCGGCTTATATTTTAATTCAAAGGTAACGGCAAAAAAAGAAGTATATTCAGTTTCTATTCCAGATGTAATTTACCGTATTCAGGATGTTATAGAGCAGAAACATTACGATTTTAGCACACTTTTGTATTATGAATGTAAAACTGGTCGTGAACTTAATATGCTTTGTATTCCATGGGAGCATACGGAGCTGTTAAATCGCCCTGCATGGAAGTCTATTCCTTTAGAAAATCAGAAAAAGGCAAAAGCCTTGCTGGAAAACTATGTAGAACAGGCTAAACAGGAAAAAAACGCAGGAAACGGTATTCAGCTTATTCCTGTATGTAATTATCTTACTTTTGACAATCCCGTAAAAGTTGAATCGTTGCAGGACCGAATAAAGCCTTTGAATATTCTTTACGTTGATCACGAACGTCTGGTGCTTGGCCTTGATTCAATTAATTATACTTTTGTTCAGAATGATGAATATGGAATTAAACTTTCGTTTTCTCTAAAATCTGGCCCTATAATGACCCGTGACATATTTGTAACGGCTTTAGTGAATAAGATTTACCGCTCAGAAACTTTGGGAGACAACAGAATCTGTGTAGACTTCCGTTATACAACAATTCAGGAAGAAGATATCCGCTTTATTTACGAAAAAGCCACTAAAACTTTGTTTATTTAATTTATTATTGTTTACTGAAAATCGCGTTTTGTCTGTTTTGGGTCATTTCCCAAAAGAATAGCAAGCGGGTGCAGATAGGAAATATTTTCGCAGACAATTTTGATGATTACCGTCATAGGAACTGCAATAATCATTCCGACTGTTCCCCAGATGTAGCCCCATAGTGTTAAGCTTACAATGATTACAAATGGTGAAAGGCCAAGATTTTTGCCCTGAACACGAGGTTCAATAATATTTCCAATAAAAAAGTTGATAAGAATTATAATAATTAAAAATATAATGCTTTTAGGGTAGTTTGGATAAAACTGAAGAATTGCAAAAATTGTGGTTATTGTGCATGAAAAAATCGAACCAAAAGTTGGGATAAAGTTCATTACAAAGGCTAAGAAACCCCACAAAATTGCATAATTAAGTCCAAAAGCCATAGAAACAAGGAATACTAACACACCTGTTAAAAGAGAGATTGCGGTCTTTATGGAAAGATAATGTACAATCTCCATAATAATGCGGCGTATTACGCGCAGAATCTTTCCTTTTGCGTGTGCAGCGAAGGCATAACTGATTTTTCTGTTAGTCATTCTGTATTCAATAAGATTAAAAAGGCAGAGAATCAGAACTAAGAAAATATTTTTGCCGGAAGAAACAATGCCGCTGGAAATTGTTACCACAATGCCCTGAATATATTCACGCACTTTTAAATGCTGCCACATGTTTCCAATAAAGCCCATGCCTTCATCAAATGTAAGACCAAGGTTGTTTGCAACTATTTTGTAAATATGAAGGAATCTTGTTTCGTATTTAGGATAGTCTGCAACAATAGAAGTAGCGCTGGAAATTAAGAGAGAAGAAATACCAAGAATCACAATAAACAGCAATGAGGTTATTATGACTGCAAGTGCTGTCCATGGAATTTTAAACTTGTAGTTGATTTTTTGAATAATCGGGGCAAAAACGCAGGCAATAAGCGCTGCTGTGATTACAGGTAAAAAAACGGAAGAAAGGATTTTAAAAAGAAATCCAAGCAGAATAACAAAGCTTGCAAGGAGAACAAAATAGATTTTTCTTGTATAATCACTTTCTTCCATAATTTCCTTTGGAGCAAGTAAAAACTTACCCCATTTGTTTATTTTGTTTTTGGCATAATTTTGTCAAATCCGCAGAATGGTACAAGTACCTCTGGAATTGTAACAGAACCGTCTGCATTCTGGTAGTTTTCAAGGATTGCAAGCATTGCTCGTCCAACTGCAATTGCAGTTCCGTTCAATGTGTGAACGTATTTGTTCTTTCCGTCATCATCCTTGTATTTAATGTTCAGGCGGCGAGCCTGGTAGTCTGTACAGTTTGAAGTAGATGTAACTTCACCGTATTCACCACCGTTACGGCCTGGCATCCATGCCTCCAGATCCCACTTGCGGTATGCAGGAGCTCCAAGGTCACCTGTACATGTGTCAACAACGTGGAATGGAATTCCAAGGCCTTCAAAAATCTCTTCCTCAATCATGCGGAGTTTTTCGTGAAGTTCATCGCTCTGTTCTGGAGTAGAGTAAACAAACATTTCTACCTTATCGAACTGGTGTACGCGGTAAAGTCCCTTAGAGAACTGGCCTGCTGCACCTGCTTCGCGGCGGAAACAGTGAGAAAGTCCACCGTACAAAAGTGGAAGACTTGCCTTATCAAGAATTTCATCCTTGTGGTAACCGCCCAAAGTAATTTCTGCAGTTGCAACAAGACATGTGCCTTCTTCCTCAATTGAGTAAACGTTAGATTCGTTTCCGCGTGGATTAAATCCGATTCCCTTAAGAACTTCTTCTTTTGCAACATCAGGAGTAATAAAAAGCTTAAATCCGTGCTTGCGAAGAATGTTCAATGCATACATAATCAATGCCTGCTCAAGGAATACAGCGTCGTTTTTAAGATAGTAGAACTTAGGCCCAGAAACCTTAGTTCCGCGGTCAAAGTCGATGATATCAAGCTCTTCGCCAAGCTGAACGTGATCTTTTGGTTCAAAGTCAAACTTGCGTGGAGTTCCAACTTTCTTTACTTCAAGGTTTTCTGTATCAAGTTTTCCAACAGGTGCATCAGGGTGAACCATATTAGGAAGCTGGCGTGCTGCTTCTTCAAGTTTTTCTTCAATTGCTTTAGATTCACTTTCAACGTCTGCAATTTCAGCCTTAATCTGTTTTCCAGCTTCAATCAATTTTGCGCGTGCATCGTTATCAAGCTTCTGCTTCATGGCCTGTGCGTTTTCGTTACGTTTCTGCTGCAAAGCCTGAAGTTTTGTAACAAGGGCAGTGCGTTTGTCGTAAAGTTCAACAACAATATCTGCATCAGCTTTCATGTTACGGTTGATGATGTTCTGTTTTACAGCTTCAAGATTGTCTTTTATAAATTTATAATCAAGCATTTTATTCCTCTTTTTTGGGTATACCCCAATTTATTTATTCAATAGTATACTTAATTGTTACGTTAGAAGTAATATCCAGTTTTCCTGGCTCAATAGTTGTGTCTGCATTAGATTTTACAGCTTTTGCAAGAACAACACCATCGTTGCGGGATGTAGATGTATAGTTTTCAGAGATTTCAAGAACGTTTCCAACTTTGCATCCACTGGCGCCTGCTAAAAGATTTGCTGCATCCTGAGCATCTTTAATAGCCATTGTGCGTGCCTGACGCAAAGCAGTAGAGCGGTCAGAAACCATATATTCAAAATCAGTTACACCGTTAGCGCCTGTATTCTGTTTTACTGCAGAATCAATAACTTTTCCTGTAAGGTCAGGATTTCTTACAATTACAGAAATTGTGTTGCGAACTGTGTACTGTCCAGGGTAGACTTGCGAGTTATCCTGTGTGATTTTGTAATCGCTTGTAAAAATATCATCATCTGCAACGCCTGCAGCCTTAATTGCGGCAATGGCATTGTTTGTGTTGATTGCATTGCGTTCAGCAGTCTGCGAAACATTCCATCCGCTGTTGCGTACAATAAATTTAATAGAAACTAAATCTGGAGAAACCGAAACGGTTCCGCTTCCAGAAACTGTTATGTAACGCTGAGTCTCTGCAGGTTTGTTAATAGTGCAGGATGCAAAAGAAAGTGCGAGTACAGCAGAAACTGCCAAAACGATTTTTTTCATAATCTAACCCCTTATCTTCCCTGAAGATAAAATCTTTGTAAATATATAATGCGCTTATTTGCCTTATCCCAGAATTTGCTTGCCGGGTAGTTTTTTGTAAGCGTTGTATACGAATTAATTGCGCCGTTAATGTTCTGAATGTCAGATTTTGCTTCAAGAATCAGCCCCTGAACATACAAAGCTTCGTCGCGGTTGTCGCTGGAACCACTCAAATATTCCTTTACATTTTTAAGAGCCTCAGAATATTTTTTTTCTTCCAGCTGTGTTTTTGCCAAAGATAAAAGTGCGCTTAAATCAACTTCTGATTTTACTTCTGAAACTGATGGAGTGCCCTCTGCCACCTGCGGTTTTTCTGCCGCGGCAGGAACTGTGCCCTGGCTTGTTTTTGCAGTGCTTACACCATTTTCTGTCTTCTGGCTAGAAGTGCTAACAGGTTTTGGCTCTTCAAGCAGCTCTACGTCATCGTTAGAATCGTCATAATCAACAGTTGTTTCTGCCTTTTTTACAGGCTTTTTAGCACGTACAGGCATTTTGAATTCTGGTGCCTGAATGTGAGTCTGGTTACTTCCTCGCTCTGTCTGAACAATTACTTCTATATAATCATCAATAATCTGTCCAGAAACTGTGTCGTTTTTATAAAAGTGAAGAATCTTTGTTCCAGGAAGACGTGCCTGCAAAGAAAAATTAGTATTTTCTGTTCCAAGCTGTCTTCCAAAGTAAGTAATATTCTTTGAGTTATCTGTAGCGCCCATGTAAATCCAGCCCTTGCCAGGGTAGGTAACATCAAGGTATTCAGAAACCTTAAGTTTTACAGAACGTGAAGTTGTAAAACTCTGAGTATTGTTTGAAGTTTCATCTTCTGCGCTGTTTTCTGCATCAATGTCTTCTGCTTCGTCTGTGCTTTCATTTTCAGAAGCCTGAGCATCTTCATTATTCTGCTTTTCGCCTTCATCAGCTGCAAGTACATCTGCGCCTGCTTCGTTTGAAGAATCAGTTTTTCCAGCTGCAGATGCTGTTGAATCAGAAACTGTATCTGTATTTATATTCGCGTCATTTTTCTGTGAGTCAGAATCTAAAGCATCTCCATCACTATCAGAAGTAAAATCTGAGGCTTCTTCATCTAATTTAGGAAGTTCATCAATTTCATCCGGAGTTAATAGTTCTACACCGTCTTCTTCAGAAACTTCGTTGTCAGAAGCGTTTTCAAAAGAGGCTTCAGAAGATTCTTCTACAGTTTCTTCTTCTGGTGGTAGATCTGTTACTTCAGGTTCTTCAATGGCAGAAAGTTCTTCTTCCTGTGGCGCCTGAGGAGTTTCTACATCTGTTGGCTTTGAAGCACAAGAGAAAAATACAAATGTAGAAAGAGCTGTCAAAGTAAGTAAAAGTTTTTTCATGGTGCTGCCTCCAGTATGTCATTTATAATTTTGTCGTTAGAAAAACTAAGCGACTCTATTTCTTTTTCTGTTGGAACTGTGAACCATTCTTCTGATTCTTCTTTTGTCCATTTGTCCTTTGCAGGACGAGAAATATTATAGTCTTTAGGAAGTTTTGGTCCGTCAGGAATTACAGGAGTTTCCGTTCCCATAACAGTAGTCTGTTCGATTCCTTTAGTTTTTGATTTTTTTCCGCTGCCAGTTGCAAGCAGATAAATCAAAAGAACAATGCATAGTAAAAATACAAAAGCCATTCCTGCAGCTGCAAAAAAGAGAGTTTTATTTGTTTCCATTAAATCTCGTATTTTTTCCTTTACGGAATCAACTATTGAACCAAAATCCATATTAATTACTCTGCATTTTCTTCTTCATGGCGATGGTGTTCTGGACGCGGAGGAAGTACAACGCCTTCTTCCTCTGGAACATCTTCGTCAACAAAGTCTTCGCTTGAACGGTCAATCTGGGCTCCTGTTTTAATGTCTTCATCAAGACGAAGCTGAATTGTCTTACTTACGCCGGATTCTTCCATTGTAATACCAAGCATTGTAGAAGCACCCATTACGGTCTTCTTGTTATGTGTAATTACGATGTACTGACTGATGTTTGCAAAACTTTCCAGTGTTGTTACAAAACTTGAAACGTTCTTGTCGTCCAGAGCGGCATCAATCTCGTCCAGAAGACAGAAGGGGCTAGGGCGAACCTGGTATGTTGCAAAGAGAAGGGCAACCGCAGTCATTGTCTTTTCACCACCCGAAAGAAGGGCAATGTTTTCAAGGTTCTTTCCAGGCGGCTGGGCGTAAATATCAATACCTGAAGTAAGGATATTTGCAGGATCTGCCAGCTTAAGCTCAGCGCGTCCTCCGTTAAAAAGGCGGCGGAACATATTGTGGAAATTCTTTTTAATCTTGTTGTAGGTATCAAGGAACATTTCGGCAGATTTTGATTTGATTTCTTCCGAAACTATGATAAGGTTTTCAAGACTCTTTTTAGTATCAATATAGTTTGAGTTCTGGCGTTCGTAGCGGTCCTTTACTTCGGCAAATTCTTCCGGCGCCATGAGGTTTACGGTTCCCAGTGAGTTGAAGGCCTTTTTAGCTTCGCTAAGCTTTTCGCGAAGATCTGCAGCAGATGCATTGATTTTATACATGCGCTCTTCGTAAGCCATAAGGTCTCGGCTGTACTGATCCTGGAAGTTCTGTTTTACGTTACGGATGTCGTTATCTGCTGAGTTCAGACTTAATGTCAGTCGCTCATACTGCTCCTGGTAGCGGCGTTCATCTTCGCGTTTTTTATCAAGGGTGCCTGTTTTTCCTGAAACGGATTTGTCGCACTTGGCAATTTCTTCGTCAAGGTTTGACATTTCCTTTGCAAGTTTTTCTCCGCGGTATTCAATTTCGGCAAGCTCATCCTGAATGCCGTTGATTTTTTCGTTGAGTTCTTCCTGACGCTTTGTTTCCGTAAAAATATCGTCTTCAACTTCGCGCAGACGGTTTTTCTGTTCGGCAAAGGTGCGCTCAAGGTTGTTAATCTGATTTTTAGCAGAGTTAATCTGCTCCTGCATCTGAATTTCGTTAATCTTAAGTTTATGCAGAGTATCTTCGTACTCGTTGATTTTTGCAACGAGCTCTGAGTTTTCAGAATGAAGGTCTGTAATCTGAGAATTGATTTTTTCTACTGCGGCAATGTTTTCGTTGATTTTTGAATCAATGCCGCGCTTTTTAGTCATTACACCTTCAGGACTCAAAAATTCTGTGATGAAGGCCGGGGATGCGTTTAAGTATTTAGAAAGAGCTTCTTCCAGTACTGCAATCTGACTTTCTGCTTCTGCAAAGGCATCGCTTGCTTCGCGTACAGTTTTTAATGAATCATCTGCGCTGTGATTCTGGCTTGCAAAGTCTGTAAATACGTTTTTACGGCCTGTTACAAAAACCTTAAGCTTTCCAAGTGCAGTATCAAGCTCTTCTTTTGCATTGCGCATTGCGTTTTCAGAAAAGCCTGCAGATTTAAGCTTTTCATCAAGCATAGTAACGATATCTTCTGTAATAGAAGTAAGTTCGTTCTGAAGAGATTTTCTTTCTGCTTCAAGCTCTGTAATTTTTTCGCGGAGCTGGTCTGCCTTCAAATCGTTTTCATTAATCTGACTGCGGCTTTTTGTTACATTGTCTTCAATAGACTTAATGTTTGCGCGTGCATTTTCAAGATTTTTTGTCTTTGAATGAAGCTCAGCGTTCTGCTCGTCAATTTCTTCCTGAGTATTATCAAGCTGTTCGCTGATTGCACGTTTACGGCCATCAAGGTTGTTGATTTTTTCCTTGATTTCGATTGCCTGCTTGTTGAAGTTGGAAATCAAATCAAGCTTGCCGTTTTTTTCTGTACCAATTTTAATCAGCTCTGCCTGCTTTGCATAAAGTTCTTCCTGCAAAGCCTTTGACTTTTCGCGGTTTTCAGAAATTGTGTTATTGATTTCATCGATTTCTTTTCTAACCTGGTCGCGCTTCTGCTCAACAACCTTCAGTTCATCCTGATGGCGGGCCTTATCCTGAACAAAGTTTTTAAGGCGCAGAAGGGTGATGTCGAGTTCGTAATCAAAAATCTCGTCCTTGTACTTGCGGTATTTGATTGTTTTTTCTGACTGGATTTTCAAAGAGTCATACTGACGTTTAATTTCGCCAAGGGCGATTTCAATTTGAGTAAGGTTTTGACGTGTACGTTCAAGCTCGCGTTCTGCTTCTGCAACTTCTGCCTTACTTCGGCTGATTCCGGCTGCCTCCTCAAAAAGATAGCGGCGGTCTTCCGGCTTACTTGAAAGAATCTGGTCAATTTTGCCCTGTTCCATAACAGAGTAGGCAGCCTTACCAACACCAGTATCCATAAAAAGACGGCGGATTTCTGTAGGACCTGCCGGGCGTCTGTTAATAAAATATTCCTGGTCGCCTGAGCGGTAAAGTCGGCGGGTAATTGCAATTTCGTCTTCATCAAGAGGGAGTAAGCCCTTGTCGTTACAGAGAGTTAAAGTTACTTCGGCAGCATTAAGTTTTGCGCGGCGTTCTGTTCCGTTAAAAATAACGTCTTCCATCTTTTCTGCGCGAAGATTTTTTGAGCGGTTTTCTGCCAGTACCCATTTAATGGCATCAACAACGTTTGATTTTCCACAACCGTTAGGGCCAAGAAGGGCAGTAATTCCTTCTGCAAAATCTATATGAGTTTTATCAGCAAAAGATTTAAAACCGTAAATATCCAAACTCTTTAAAAACACAAAAATAACTCCAAAAAATAGTCTAATTATTATACTGATTGAGACCTTTTACTTCTACTTTATTTCAGTAATTTGTTTTATAACCTTCATAAGGGCATTTACCGTATCAGTCCAGTTATATTTCCCAGCCTGAATAAGTCCCAAATCTACCATTCTGATTCTTAGTTCCTTGTCTTCAATTACGCGCTTCATAGCAGCTGCAATTTCTTCCGAATCATCCGAATCAAAATAAAGCGGTGCATGTCCGCCAACTTCTTTAAGTGCCCCGGACTTTGAACACAAAACTGGAATTCCGCAAGCCATTGCTTCAAGAACAGGAAGTCCAATTCCTTCGTTTACAGCCGGGAAGATGCAGGCTTCTGCGCCGGTGTACAAAGTTGCAAAACTTTCGTGCGGAAAGAATCCTGTAAGAAAAATGTCTGTTGCAAATTCACTTTTAAAAACAGCATCATGAATTTCTTTAGAAAAATCTCCGTCTTCGCCAGCCAGAACAAGTCTGTGTGGAAGCCCTGTATTTCTCTTAAAAATCTCAAACGCCTTAATAAGTTCAAGGTGTTTTTTATCTTTGTCAGAAAGTTTTGACCCATAAATAAAATAAGGACGTTTAATAGAAAAAGGACTTACTTCAACAGCTTCTTCATCGTCAATTGGTTTTGGAAAAAACAGTTTATGGTCAATTCCGTTATAAATTACACGGATTTTTTCTTCTGGAATTCCAAGCTTAGTCAAATCATTTTTAATGTATTCAGTTCCCGCAATAATCAGCTTTACTTTAGAAAGACCGTGTTTTAAAAGCTTTTTGTGAACAAAGTTCATCTTTTCGATGGAAGCTGAAAGGACAGTATTTACAAGTGCAATTCCATTTTTAATAAAAGTAAATGGAAAAACTTTTGAAACCGCTGGGTAAATTACAAGATCATAGGCGTTCTTAATTACAAAAATTTTAATTCCGCCTCTATGATGCCACGACTGTTCTGCGCGCAGATTATCTGCAATCTGAACAGCCTGAAAACTAAAGCCGTTATTTCCAGTAAAAGTAAATCTATCTGTTTCTGAGCCAAAAAGTTCGAACTGAATGTCCTCATCCTGAGCCGGAAGATTTGAAGTCAAATAAAAAAGACAGGAACCAAGTCCTGATCTTCCGTGGTCGCAGCCGAACGTATCGATGCCAACTTTAATCATTCTTCTATTCTATCATTTTTTGCGCCTGTGTGCTATATTTTAGTCGTATGAAAAACGCATTCACATTATTGTCAGAAAACTTAAATCATAAACTTGAATCTCTTGAAATTAAAGAACCAACAGCTGTTCAGAACGAAATTATTCCCCGTATTTTAGAAAAAAAGAATGTGATTTTTCAGTCAGAAACCGGAACTGGAAAAACTTTTGCATATCTTTTGCCTTTAATTCAAAATTATGGAGAAGGTGATGATGAAGGCACGTCTTTCGACGTGCGAAAAAGTGAAGATTGCAAATCACCTTCAGGTGAGGGGGCGGCAAAGAACACTGCAGATTGTGTTAAGATTATAATAGCCGCCCCGACTTTCGAGCTTGCTTCTCAGATTAATCAGGCCGCTAAGCAGATTACAGAAAAGAAAACTGCCTTGTTCATTGGCGGTGCCCCGATTAAGCGCCAGATAGAAACTCTAAAAGAAAAACCGTTTCTTGTGATTGGAACGCCTGCTCGTCTTGTAGAACTTATTCGCCTTAAAAAACTTAAAATCAATACTCTTAAGGCAATAGTTTTTGATGAAACTGACCGTCTTGTGCGCAAAGAACTCTTTGAAGAGTCAGATGCACTTCGTCTTTTAGTACCAAAAGAAACTCAGGTGATTGCTTGTACTGCAACCTTAAACAAGCAGACAAAAATCTTTTTTGCCGGAATTGAAAATGTTGTTCTTCCTGCAGAAGATGTACTTCGTAAGCGCATTACTCACTGGGCAATTTATGCCGAAAACCGAGATAAAATCGAAATGCTCCGCAAGTTTATTGCAGCCTGCGATTTCCAGAAGATTTTGATTTTTACAAGCCGTGCAGATCAGGTAGAAAATATTTATTCAAAATTAAAATATAAGAAAATTGACTGTATGGCTCTTCATGCTAAGGCAGACAAGCAGCTTCGTAAAGCCGCTATCGACAAATTCAGAAGCGGAAAGTGCAAGATTTTAATTACAAGCGACCTTGCTGCCCGCGGTCTTGATATTGCAAACATTTCTCACGTCGTGCAGATGGATTTACCTGAAGATGAAGATTTCTTTATTCACCGCAGTGGTCGTACCGCCCGTGCAGGAAAAACCGGCATAAATATAGTTATCGGTGATGAATACGAAATGCGAAAATTCGCAGCCTTGGAAAAGAAACTTGGAATAGTGGTCTACCCGAAGGAAATATTTGACGGCAAGATTGTAGCACCTGGGGAAGTTTAGACACGGATGCACGCAGATGAACACGGATGGGACACGGATATATTATTTTTTTATTTAATCCGTGAAAATCCGTGTTTATCCGTGATATCCGTGTCAAAAAAAAAGCTCCCGTTTTACCGGAAGCCTTATTTTTTAAGCCGACTCTATCTGTCCGGCCTGTTTGTTAATCAACTTCATTACGTCTTTTTCTTTCTGCAACACTACATCTTTTGTAATTTTTACAGATTTTTTACCTTCAATATCAGGTACTTCAAACATAATGTCCATAAGCATTTTTTCTACGATTGTACGTAAGCCGCGGGCGCCGGTTTTCTGGCGGATAGCCTCGGCTGCAATTTCTTTGATGGCGTCTTCTTCAAAGCTCAGATCAACATCATCAATCTTAAAACTTGCCTGGAACTGCTTTGTAATTGCATTTTTAGGCTCGGTAAGAACAGAAACAAGGTCATCCTGAGTAAGTTCTTTGAGTGCGCAGGTAATAGGCATACGGCCAATAAGCTCTGGAATAAGACCGAACTTTACAAGGTCGTCCGGAGTTACCTGAGAAAGAAGCTTCATTTTCTGAGTTTCGTCCATCTGACCGATGTTTGAACCAAATCCCATAGAATGAGCGTAAACGCGCTGTTCAACAATCTTATCAAGACCAACAAAAGCACCACCAAGAATAAAGAGGATGTTTGTTGTATCAATCTGAAGCATTTCCTGGTTAGGATGCTTGCGACCGCCCTGAGGAGGAACGCTTGCAACTGTACCTTCAATAATCTTTAAAAGTGCCTGCTGAACACCTTCGCCGCTTACATCACGTGTAATAGAAGTGTTTTCAGACTTGCGGGCAATCTTATCAATTTCATCAATAAAGATAATTCCGCGTTCTGCAGCTTCAATGTTTCCGTCTGCGGCATTAATCAGTTTAAGAAGAACGTTTTCTACGTCTTCTCCAACGTAACCTGCTTCTGTAAGTGTAGTGGCATCTGCAATTGCAAAAGGAACCTTAAGCTTCTGTGCAAGAGTTTTTGCAAGAAGAGTTTTTCCGCTACCTGTTGGACCAATCAAAAGCACGTTAGATTTTTCAATTTTAACTGCATTTTCATTTGTCTGAAGAGCCTGAGAAGAAGACATTCGTTTATAGTGGTTGTAAACAGCAACTGAAAGAACTTTTTTTGCATCATCCTGTCCAACAACATACTGATCAAGATAAGCTTTAAACTCTTTTGGTGTTGGAACGTTCTCCAGTTCAATTGGAAGAACGTCAGCTGCCTGCTGTTCAAGAATTCCTGCACAGATTGCAACACATTTGTCACAGATAAAAGAATTTCCAGAAGGTCCAGAAATCAATTTTCTGTCTTTGCCTGCTGTGCTGCCACAGAAAAAACAATATTTATCGTTAGGTGAACTAAAAAGACCCATTATTTGCTCCCGTTAATGATGATTTATTTTCTAGAAGGCATTACGTGATCTACAATTCCATAAGCAAGTGCGTCCTGAGCTGACATGTAGTAATCACGTTCCATATCTTTTGCTACTTCGTCGATTGATTTTTTTGTATGATGTGCAAAATATTCAATAGAAAGCTTTTTAAGACGAATAATCTCTTTTGCCTGAATAGAAATATCACTTTCCTGTCCTTGAACTCCGCCCCATGGCTGATGAATCATAACGCGGCTAGAAGGAAGGGCATAGCGTTTTCCTGCTGTACCTCCTGCAAGAAGAATTGCGCCCATAGAAGCTGCCTGTCCCATACAGATTGTCTGAATGTCACATTTTACGTACTGCATTGTATCGTAGATTGCAAGACCTGCTGTTACGCTTCCTCCTGGAGAGTTGATGTAAACGCTGATGTCTTTATCTGGATTTTCTGATTCAAGAAAGAGAATCTGTGCAACTGCAAGGTCTGCAGATGCATCGTTAATTTCACCGTCAATAAAAACGATTCTGTCTTTTAAAAGGCGAGAAAAAATATCGTAAGTGCGTTCTCCGTTTCCAGTTTTTTCTACAACGTAAGGCACAAGTGTGTTCATCTGTTCGTTCATAAAAATCATCCTGCTAAGAAAAATAAAAATTCGTACTCTATAAATATATTAGAAAAATGCAAAAAAGGGTAGTAATATTGTAAAATACACACAAAAAAAATCCTTCAGAGTACTTCCGAAGGATTTTTTTATTAAGAAAAGAATTTTTCTCTTTCTTTATTAGTTGTTAGCAAACAAATCTTTGAAAGAAAGTTTGTCACCTTTAGTAACTTTAACTTCTTTGTAAAGTTCGTCGTAAAGTTTGTTTTCTTTTGTATCGTCAATAAGATACTCTTTAGCACGAGCATCAGAGTAGTGCTTTTTAACTTCTTCTACAGACAATCCGCTGTCTTCTGCAATTTTCTTGTACTGTTCTTCGATTTCTTCTGGAGTAACGCTGATGTTGCGTTCGCGAAGAAGTGAATCAACGATGATTCTAGATTTAAGCATTTTTTCGCTGTCACCAGTCCACTGTGTAAGCATAGCTTCTTTTGTCTGGCCACTAGCTGTTACCATTTTTTCAAGCTGTTCAGGTGTTGTCTGGAACTGCTGAGCCATCATTCTCCAGCGTCCGTCAAGTTCTGCATTGAGCATAGAAGCTGGAATGTCGAACTTGTTCTTTTCTACAAGCTGTTCAAGAAGTGAGTTGTTCTTCATTTCACGAACACGGCGGTTCTTTGCAGCTTCCATGTTGCGGCTGATGTCAGCTTTCATGTCTGCAAGAGTTTTGTATTTAGCATTGCAGTCCTGTGCAAAGTCATCATCCAAAGCTGGAAGATCGCGAACTTTTACAGCAGTAACAGTAACTGAAAGTTTTACTGTTTTTCCTGCAAGGTCAGAATCTTCGTAATCTTTCTTGAAAGATTTTGTGATTTCTTTAGTTTCGTCTTTCTTCATACCGATGATTTCGTCATCGATTTTGTAAAGGTTTTCACCAGTTCCTACTGTGAATACGTAATCCTGGCGTTTTGAATTTGCAACTTCTTTTCCATCGTCACCGATTTCTGAATAGTTGATTGTTACGATATCGTCTTTTGCAACAACAGGATCTTTTTTGTCGATTACCATTGCGTTGCGTTCCTGCATAGCCTTGAGTTCGTCGTTCAAGTCTGCATCAGAAACTGTAACCTGTGGTTCTTTTACTGTAATTCCAGAGAAGTCTTTTACAGATACTTTTGGGAAAACATCGTAAGTTACTGTATATGTAAGGTCTTTTGTTACGTCCAATTCAGGAGCTTTATCCATAACTGGCTGTGCGTATGGAAGAGGACGGTTGTCTGTTTCTTTTTCGAAAATCTCGTTCAATGAAGAATCAATGAGCTCTCCGAGTGCGTCAGCCTTAAGGGAATCACCATATTTGCGCTCAAGAACATTTGCTGGTACGTGACCTTTGCGGAAGCCAGGAATCTGTGCATTTTTTACATACTTTGACAAAGTAGATTTGTAAGACTGCTCAACGTCAGCTTTTGCGATTGTTACTGTCAGTTTTACTGCAGATTTTTCCAAGTTTGTGAATTCTTTTGTAAGTTTCACGATGGTAACCCCTATAAATAAAATTAACTGCACACGGGCAGTAAAGTTCAAAATACCAAAAAAAAAGCGGTTCAGACTTTATCTGAATCGCTTTTCTTGATTTAGAGCGGAAAACGGGAGTTGGACCCGCGACATCCACCTTGGCAAGGTGGCGCTCTACCACTGAGCTATTTCCGCAAAGCTTTATGCGTTTTCAGGTCTCTGAAAAGTAGAGCGGAAAACGGGAGTCGGACCCGCGACATCCACCTTGGCAAGGTGGCGCTCTACCACTGAGCTATTTCCGCAAGATTATTTCCTTTGCAATGTCCAGGAAAGACAATTGCGAGAGGAGGGACTTGAACCCTCACGCCGAAGCACTAGATCCTAAGTCTAGCGTGTATGCCAATTTCACCACTCTCGCGTGATTTTTAAGGCCAAGCCTTCTTTATGAGCGACCGGGGGATCGAACCCCGGACCCACAGATTAAGAGTCTGTTGCTCTACCAGCTGAGCTAGTCGCCCGAAGTGATTAGTAATATAACAAATCAGCGCATTTTGTTCAAGGGGTTGAATCTTGATTTTTCAAAAATTGTTGATTTTTTTTTACAGCGTTACAACCGCTGTTCTGCGTCTGAGAGGACTTGAACCTCCTACCTTCGGTTTCGAAGACCGACGCTCTGATCCAGATGAGCTACAGGCGCATTGCAGAAAAATCTGCTTAAAAAAAAACGAACAGATTAAGCTGTTCGTTTTAGGGTGCCTAGTCGGGATCGAACCGACGACAACCAGATCCACAATCTGGCGCTCTACCGCTGAACTATAGGCACCGTACTTGTCGTTAAGACTTGTAAATATTAGCAGATTTTTGCTTTTCAAGTCAATGGTAGTTTACGCAATTATTAGAAAAATTATGAAAATTTTGCATTTGTTTTAGAATATTTTTTTATGTAAAAAATCCAAAATTTTTCTAAACCTTTTATTTCAGATACCGATGAATAAGTGAAAGACCGTACCGTCAGGGAAGGGGCAGCGGATTCTGGAGATTTTATGAACAAAGAATTTGAAAAATTATTAAAGAAAGAAGCAGAGATTCTTGATCAGATTTCTTCTAAGCAGATTGAAATGCGAAAAGCTGTAAAAGAAAAAAACTGGAATAATCTTATGGCATTGATTACTGACGTAAACGTTTTGTCAGATTCTTTTAAAACACTAGATGCTTCCAGAGATAAAATTCAAGCATCTATACAGCGCGATGAACTTTCTTCTTATAAAAATTCTTTGTCAGATCTTAGAACAAAACTTCTTAAATGCAAGGCAGAAAATAAGGCTTTTGCAAGTTATGTAAACATCAGCCGTAGTTTTGTTCAGCAGGTTGTAGAAAAAGCACTGCCTCAGTCACGAAATAAAAATTATTCAAGAAACGGAAACATCGTTCAGCCACAGCCACAGAGTGTTGTGGTTAATCAGCTTTTTTAATAGTTGGAAAAGCTAAAAAATTGCTGCATCGCAATTTTTTTTAACGCTTTGCTATTAAACACCGCGGACTCTGACCGGTCTGCTTACACAGGAGAATAAAAAAATGGGATCAACTTTTTCTGGAATTGAACTTGGAAAACGCAGCATTATGGCTCATACAGATGCCATCACAACTGCAGGTCATAATATTTCAAATGCAAATACAGAAGGCTATTCACGTCAGCGTGTTCAGATGAAGGAATTTGATCCTTTGTATAAACCTGATCTTGAACGTGCAGAACGTGCCGGAATGATTGGACAGGGTATTGATACTCAGAGCATCAACCGAATCCGTGATGAACTTCTGGACGGCAGAATTGTTGCACAGGCTAATCAGGAAAGCTACTGGCAGACAAGAAGTGATTATTACACAATGCTGGAACAGATTTATAACGAACCGGCTGATATTTCTATCCGTTCAAATATGGATAAATTCTGGGAAAGCTGGCAGGAACTCAGCATGAATCCTGAAAGTCAGGCGGCACGTCAGGCTGTAGTTACCCGCGGTGTTACTTTGACAGATTCAATTAAAAACCGCTGGGAAGGGTTGAGCGGTGTTGCAAATATTATTGACGGCGATATTGAAGCTACAATGCGTCAGGTTAATTCCATTACAGCGCAGATTGCAGAAGTAAACGGTGAAATCGTGCGTTCAAAGGCAATGGGAGATAATCCTAACGATTTAATGGATCGCCGCGATCTTCTTGTTGATAAACTCAGCCAGCTTATCAATGTAACTACTGACCGCCGTGATTCAGATGAGTTTGAAGTTCACGTAGACGGAAAAATTCTTGTTCAGGGCAGTGTGGCACGCGAATTTGCACTTACACCAAAATTTGATGACACCGGCTATTCAAAGCTTATCTGGGCAGATACAGGAAGCGATGCTCACTTTAGCGGCGGAAAACTTGGCGCTCTTGTAGAACTTCGTGATGTGGATATCCGTAAGGAAATTCAGAGTCTTAACACAATGACAATGAACTTTTCTGACCTTGTAAACGACGTTCACCGCAATGCCGTTGGCGCAAACAAGGTAACAGGCCTGGATTTCTTTGTTCAGCACTCTTTTGTAGAAAATGCAAACGGTAATTTTGACCGTGATGGTGACGGCGAACTTGATACATCATATATCTTCCGTTTTACAGGAAATAATGCCCTTGATTTGCAGCAGCAGGTTGGCTTTGAAGGCGTTATGAAGCTTAGCGGAGCAAACGGTGATGTAGAAATTCCTTACTATCATACAGATACTGTAGAAACTGTAATTGCCAGAATTAATGACAGCACAAGTGAAGTAAAGGCTTACCTTGATAAAAATAATCACCTTGTTTTGAAGGGAACAACAGCCCTGAATGAGGAAAATCCTGATTTTGTTATCCGTCATGTAGAAGATTCAGGTTACTTCCTTGCAGGCTATGCCGGAATTCTTCGCGGCGCAGGAGATGCTTCTGCTTATGATTTTGCTCAGGCTGATGCTGTTATGGCACTTGCAGAGGGAAGTCAGTATGCAGTAAGTCCTGTTTATAACCCTTCTGCCTACGTAGAAGTAAATCCTGAAATCAGAAATGACGTTATGTCTGTGGCTGCTGCCTACAGTGACAGTAGTGCCGGGGCAGCGGCTGGAGACGGTCGTGCCGCAGTAGAAATTGCAGCAATCCGCAATTCTCAGGTAATGGTTGGCGGCCTTAAGACTTTTGATGATTATTTTGCAGATGCTGTAACAAATGTTGGTCTTATGGGCGAACAGGCAGAAATGAATCTTATGAGCCAGAATGCGATTATGGATGACCTTCGCGGACTCAGAGATTCAATCAGCGGTGTAAATATTGATGAAGAACTTGCAGATATACTTAAGTTCCAGCACGGCTACAATGCCGCTGCAAAGTTTATCACGGTTTGGGATAACCTGGTTGATACAGTAATCAACCGCTTGGGAGTTTAAAATGTCAACTCTGCACAGCAAAGTTGATGTTTCGGTAAAAAAGTTAAGATAATGTAAGGCGGTTTGCGACCGCAACAGGAGGCTTAAAGTGCATCGTATCAGCAGTCAGATGAATAATAATAATACTCAGAGCAATTTACGCATTCAGGAACATAAATTGAACCGCGCAAATAATCAGCTTGGAAGCCAGCAGAAAATTCAGCAGCTTCGTGATGATCCGATTGCTGCAGGACATCTTGTGCGCTATCAGTCTTATCTTGACCGCGTAAACACTTTTGAAAAAAATGCTGCAACTTTGAGCGATAGTTTTAATCTTCGCGAAACTTATATGACAGATTCTCTTGAAATCATGCAGAGAGTTCGTGAGCTTGCCGTAACCGGAGCAAACGGTATTTACACAAAAGATGACCTTAAGAATATGGCGACTGAAGTTGATGAGCTTTTAAAACAGCTTATTCAGAATGCAAACGCTGTTTCTTCTGATGGAAACTCAATTTTTGCCGGAACAAACACAAAGGCAACAGCATTTGAAGTTGATATGGGAAACGTTGAAGGGGCTGGAAGCGCATTGATTCAGAATGTACGCTACAACGGCAACATTCAGGTAAATAAGATTGAAGTTGATGAAGGAAAATACCTTGATAACGACAATGCCGGCGTAAGAACTTTCTGGGCAGAAAATCAGCAGGTTTTTGGTGGCCGCGACGGTTCTCAGTGGCAGGCAAATGCAGATTCAATTATCAGCGTGGATGGTGTTCAGATAAAAATCAATCAGGGTGATAATATTTACGCCGTAGTTGGAAAAATCAACGAAAGTAATGCTGCAGTAAAGGCTAGTGTAGACCCTGTACGCCATAGCCTTAATCTTACAACAACAGATGCACGCCAGCTCTGGCTTGAAGATATTCAGGGAAATGCTTTGAACGAACTTGGAATTATCAAGGATTCTTCTCAGCGTCCTCCATATAATCTTGGAGACAGCACCCGTGTAAGCGGCGGTTCACTTTTTGACACTGTAATTGCCTTCCGTAATGCTCTTCTTGCAGGCGACAGTGAGTCAATAGGCGGACGAGTGCTTGGAAGTCTTGATCAGGGAATCGGAAACCTTGTAACAAGAATTGCTAAAAATGGTTCTGAATATGAGCGTGCCCAGCTGAATATTACACGTAACTCAAAGCTTGCTCTTGATGTAAACAGTCAGATCAGCCGCGAAGGTGACCTTGACTTTACAAAAGCCATTACAGACCTTAAAATGCTCGACTACACAAATCAGGCTACCTTAAGTCAGGCTGGTAAAATGTACAGTTCAACTTTGTTGAACTATATGCGCTAATTATAACTCACACAAAGTGTGGAAAACCTAAAAATTGCTTTCGCAATTTTTTTAACGGTTTGCTATAAATCAAGAGGCTGCATAGCAGCCTCACTCAAGTAAACAAAGGATGAATTTATGGAAGTTCTAACAAGAGAAAAAGGTAAAGTGGATGTTGCCGCCGAAAATCTTCTTACAATTCCAGAAGGTTTATTTGGTTTTGAAATGTATTCAAAATACGCTCTTATTGATTCTGAATACATGCCGTTTATCTGGCTGCAGTCTTGCGAAGATTCAAATCTTGCATTTTTGATTGTAGATCCTTTCAGAATCTGTGCTGACTACGAAGCAGATATTGATGATGAAACTCTTGCAAAAATCGGAATTGAAAAACCGGAAGATATTATCATAATGGCGATTGTTACAGTTCCTAGTAATGGTTCACCTATTACAGCAAACCTTCAGGGCCCTCTGGTAATTAATAAAAAGAACCAGAAGTGCATGCAGGTTGTATTGAACGATAACCGCTGGAGCACAAAGTTTGACATCATGAAGGCTCTTGAGCAAAAAGGAGAACAATAATGTTAATCCTTTCAAGAAAAATTGATGAAAAAATTAAAATTGGCGATAACATTACAATTACTTTGATTGATGTTCACGGAGATCAGGTAAAAATTGGTGTTGAAGCTCCAAAAAATGTAAAAGTTTTCCGCCAGGAAGTTTTTGACGCTATTCAAAGCGAAAATAAAGTTGCTGCTGTGGAAAATAAGAGTCCTACAGAAGAAAAATCGGCAATTGCTGCCGTTAGTGCACTTTCTAAGTTGTTAGGGAAATAATTTTTTGACATGGATAAGCACGGATGTTCTCGGATATAAAAAATAAGGAAAATCTATCCGTGTTTCGTCCGTGTGAATCCGCGCACATCCGTGTCTAAAAAAAGAATTATGAGTTTTGCGATAATTTAACTTCTGCCTCGCTGGCACGAAGGTAAACAGGACCATCATAATCTGCAAGAGGCTTTTTGCCGTCTTCAATCATTTTTTCTGTAATCTGGAACATGCTTTCTGCACTCAATGCCTGAACTTTCGGGCAGAAAACTTTAGCTTTTAAACCGTTTTCTGAAAGCTGCTTGCAGAAAACTTCGTTGTCTGTTCCGCAAACAAAAATCTTTTCAAATTGATTTGCTTTTTCTACAATTGCAGGGATTTCGTAATCTCCGTCGGTAAGAATTTCTTTTTCACCGTCTGAAAGGTTTGCATAAAAACGGTCTTTTTTGGCATCAATTCCGCAAAGAACTGGAAGTCCTGATTCCAGATATGGCCATGCGTGAATTTTAAGAGATGAAATTGCGTAAAGAGGAGTATTATTTGCAAGTGTTAATGCCTTCAGCACAGAAAAACCGAGTCTAAGTCCTGTAAAACTTCCTGGTCCTGCTGTAACACATGTATAATCTAATTCTTTTGCAGTTATTCCCACTTTTTCTAGTACGTAATCAACTGCATTTACTATTGTTTCTGACTGTTTCATGCCAATGTCGTAAACTGCGGCACACATGTTATCGTCATTTTTTGCGGCTACAATAAGTCTTGTAACTGCACAATCTATAGCCAGAGCTTTCATTTAATGTCTCCGTTATTCCAGTTTTCAATTTCGATTGTCCGGTCGTCACCTTCGCCCGGAGTAATTCTTAATAATATTGTTTTTTTAGGCAGTTCGTCCATGATTTTTTCGCTCCATTCGATGATTGAAACGCCGTTTCCGTAAATCATGTCGTCTGTGCCAAGGTTGATAAAGTCGTCGCCGCCTTCAAGACGATAAACGTCCATGTGGTAAAGAGGCATTTTGCCTGAATATTCGCTGATCAGACAAAAAGTAGGGCTTGTAATTGTGTCTGTTACGCCCAGAGCCTTTGCAATTCCTTTTGTAATTGTGGTTTTTCCTGCTGCAAGAGTGCCCTGCATGGCAATAACGTCACCTTTTTTTAAAAGGGAGCCGATTTTTTCGCCAAGGGCGATAGTCTCGTTAGCGGAGTGAGTTGTAAATGTTAACATTGAGGGAGTCTGCCTTCTAATTCTTCTGTTAAAATAAATTCAGTAAGCGCTTTTTTTACTGGCAAAAGAGGATAATTTACAGGCTTAATGAATTGAATATTAATAATTCGTTTGCCCATTGGATTTACTTCAATTGTAAATAAAATCCTGGCGTTTTCGGTTGCGGTTGGCAGCTCAATCACTGCATCGCACGTATACTTACGCAGATAAAATATCTGACCTTCTTCGCGCTGTAGATTTTGTAATTCAAGCACCTTCATGTCCTTTCATTTTACTCCAAAAAGTTAGTATTCACAAGTTTAAATACTTTTAGAAATGTAATGCCTGTGAAATTGCTGTTAATCTTGGACAGATTTCGTATTCAGACAAATCTCCTATAAGGACAGTATCATTATTTTGCAGAGCCTGCTCAAAATCAAGTAAAATCTGAGAAAAATCTGCAAAAAAGTCTTTAAAATTCATTCCGTTGATTGTTATTTCTTTGAAAGTGTCTGGGAATAGGGAAGCAAGTGTTGCCACGTGGCAGAATTCATCAATGTGATCTGCAAGATTTTTAATTGATTCAACAACCTCTGAATTCTGACCATTCTGCAAAGCTACGGGAACTTGTTCCATTTTTTCTGAAAGACTTGTAAAAAGCACAGAAAGATTTTCAAATGCTTCCTGAATTGAACCTTTTGTAACTACAGAAAATTCAAATTTTGTATTTTTACCAAGTTCTTTTGAAGCTTCTTCATCAAAAATATCTGCTGTAATCTGTTTTCCGTCTACTGTGATTCCAATTACAGCGGCTTCGTTTTCTTCGCAGGTTTTCTCAAAAGATTTAAGAACATCACCTACTGTCTGCTCGTCTTCTATCTGAACTTCTACGTTCTGACCGTTTATAAAAAATTCTACCATAATTTCCTCTTAATTTATTTATCGGAAGATTTTAGCGGTTTCTGTTCTGTTGATTAGTAAAATTATTAATTGAATTCTGCTGGCTTTCCAAACTGTTAAGAGAACCTTCCATCTGACCGTATTTATTTCTTAAATCAGCTTCTTTTTTATCCATCTGGACTTCAAGGCGTGCAATTTTCTGTTCAGAACTCTTGATTTTTGAATCAAGGCCGCTGGTCTTCATTGCAAGAATTCCACCTGTCTGAGTGTAAGCAGAAATCTGCTTATCCAGTTGAACGCCAATTCCCTTATCAGAAACTAAATCGCCGTCAGAATCATAACCGAACAAAAGTCTTATGTCTTCAAGATGATTTTCTATTGCCTGATCAAGTTTTTTTTCATCAATTTCAAGATAGCCGCGGAGTCTGCTTTGAGAATAGCTTCCGTTTCCGCCGCTTGCGTTTGTGCTGATTCCAATCTGATTAAGCATTGTGATTGTTGCCTGATCAGAAGTCTGATAACCTGCATTCAGAATGTTAGACATATTTGATTTTATAGTAGGAAGTGTAAAATCTGTCTGGAACATTCCAAGTTTTTTCATTTCTGCTTCGCGTTCATCAGAAGTCAGATAGTCAAGTTCCTGAATAATTTCTTCTTTATTCTGAGAAAGAATATTTAATTCTGCAACGGTGCGGTTATACTGGCCAACAAACTGAATTAAAGCGTCTTTAGAAGCTTCTTTATCTGGTTTTACGGTGATTGTTGCAGTTTTTTCTGTTTTGTCGTGAACGTGCAGTGTAATTTCGGGCACTATGTCGTCTATGTCGTTTGTAGGACGGCTGATTTTAATGCCTTCATATTTCACAATAGCGTCATCTGCCTCTGAAACCGGATTTTTTGGCTGATAGCCCAGCTGCTTTCCTCCATCATAAGAAGTAAATGCTGAGGTGTCCAGTTGTTTTCCGGTGTTTGTATTTTTAATTCTGATTGCAGTAATTCCGTCGTAATCTCTAAGCGGAATGTCTACGAGTGTATCTTCTGCAAAAAGACCCGGAGTTTCTATTAATTTTTCGCTGCCGTCTTCCATAACGGCGTAAACTACATTTTCTGTAGAAACCTTCTGCTTTGGTTCCGGCATTTTTTCTGCACTTTCAGAATTAGGGTCAAGGTTTGTGATTGTAATGCCCCCAAATTCCGCAGAACCTGAGCTTTGTAAGTCTGGAGTGCCAGGTATTGTTTTATTGTAGGCATCTGCAACGTCATCTGTATCTGTTGCAATTAAAGAAAAAGTTACGTGAGTATTTTTTGAAGAGCGCAAATCCATTGGAATTTCAACTTCTATAGAAGCTTCAGGCAAAAGGGTAGAGTCTTCGTAAAATTCGTTTCCCTTTGATTTTGCAGGTTCAATCATTCCAGAACTTAACGCAAAATCTTTTGCATTGCCAATAAATTCAAGACGATTTTCTGCCCCTGTAACCATTGATTCAATCATTAAAGCGGATTTTCCGCTGCTTCCGCCAATAATCATTGATTTTACAAGGTTGTTGGAGCGTCTGTTGATTGCGTTAGAAAAATCTTTTAGAGTGCCGCCTTTCCAGTTAAAACTAAGCTGTTTTTCGCCAACTTTGTAAGTGTAGGTTCCAGATGGTACTTTAAAATCTTTTTCCATTTCATCAGACATAAATCTGTCTGCAGTAGCAGGCTGAAGAACGTCAATTTTAAAAGACTGAAGTTCTGCGCTTCTTGTTGCTTCTGCACTAATTGCGCTTTCCTGCGAGGAGTCGGTTATTTTACTGTTAAATGGATTTTCAAAAGAGTAGAGTGCTTTTGTCTTTTCTCTAAGCGAGGCGAGTTGCGAATTAACATCTCTCCAGGCGTCTTTTTGGGCTTTTAGTCCGTCAAGTTGAGTTTTTTCCCTATTTAAAGGAATACGCTCAACCTGCATCAGTTTTTCAATGGTTTCATTTGTTTTATACTGATCTGTGACGCCTGGAATATTGAGTCCAGCCATAAATCTTTACCGTTCAGTTTATAATCAGATTACTTCGTCAAAAATATTACCGATTGCTTTTCTGATTCTAAGCTTCAGATTTTGAATCTCTTCCGACGGAATCTGTTTTATAACTTTATCTGTGCTTGCATCTACAATAGAAACAATAACACTACCAAGTTCTTTGTTCACGCTAAACTGCAACTTATTATCGGAAATTAATTCCGAAAGCCGCTGCAACTGCTGTGAAACTTCCTTAGTTTGTGCTACAGACTGCTCAATGCTCTGTGCAACCTGTGCTCCACTCGGTGCAATGGATTGCGTTTGTACCTGCTGATCTTTGCTGGTATTCACACTTTTTACATTGTTTTTATAAAGAGTCTGGCCATCCATTGCCATCTGAACCATGGAACTGTTTGTAATAGTGTTCATAGTTCACCTCCTGTATATAGGGTTAATATGTCAAGAATTTCTTCCTTGAAAAATCCCCCCCTGATACTTTCAAAAAAAAAGCAGGAGAGGGGCGCAACCCCTCCTGTTAGAAATTATTTCAAAAAGACGACATCCAGAGGTCTCTTTGAAAACTTACTGCAAAAGTCCAAGTACATTCTGTGTCTGTGAATTAGACTGTGCGAGCATTGCTGTACCAGCTTGTGTGAGAATCTGGTTCTTAGTAAACTCAACCATTTCAGAAGCCATATCTGTATCGCGGATGCGGCTCTCTGCTGACTGAGTATTTTCTGCAGCAATATCTACACCTTTTGCAGCCAACTCAAATCTGTTCTGGTATGCACCAAGATCTGCTCTCTGTTTTGTTACTGTAGTCAAAGCAGCATCAACAGCAGCAAGAGTCATGTTTGCATCCTCAGGTGTTGAGATGGTAATCTGTTCATCGCCACCCTGCATACCCTTCAAACCAAGAGCTGTAGCAGTCATAGTACCAATGAACACACGTGCATTCTGGTCAACATTTGCACCAATCTGGAACTGCATTACTGACTGACCTTCCTGTGCAAAGCGTCCAGTCAACATATTCATACCGTTGAACTGAGCCTGACTTGCAATGCGGTCAACTTCAGCAACGAGCTGTGATACTTCTACCTGAATCTGCATGCGATCTTCATCGCTGTAGATACCGTTAGCAGACTGTACTGCAAGTTCACGAACACGCTGAAGAATGTCTGTAGTTTCTGTTAAATAACCTTCAGTTGTCTGAATGAAAGCAACTCCATTCGAAATGTTCTTACTTGCCTGGTTAAGTCCGCGAATCTGGCTTCTCATTTTTTCTGATACTGCCAGACCTGAAGCATCGTCTCCGGCGCGATTGATGCGTTCACCAGAAGAAAGTTTCTCCATGTTCTTCATGATTGAATCATTAGAAATGTTCAATACACGATCAGCATAGAGCGAACTCATATTGTGATTAATAATCATAGTTGTGCCCTCCATGTTTACTTATACATAAAGCATCTTGCTTTACGCCTGCAGGTGAAGGCTGAATTAGTTCTGCGCCCCTAATTCAGTTTCAGACCTATTACAGCAGGAATAGTCAGAATAAATAGGCGTTTAATCTGACCGTTCTTGCTGTCACCTGCAGGGCAGGGAAGGCACTATGTCAAAAATCTTTGGTATATCTGAAAATATACTCTGTTATAGTCTAACACTATAATACTACTATTTGGTGTTTTTGTGGAAATAAATTTTAAGAAAAAAATCAGAAACACCGTGCTGTTAAAGAACAGTCTTTCGACTGCTCTTTAACTTTAGTATAACTCACTATTTAAGTAAAGACAACCTTAACTTAAATGAACTATCTGTACAAGCTAAGTACATTCTGTGACTAAAAATATGCCAGAGCAAGCTGCTTTCAAATGTCTTTTTAGTCACTAAACATACTTGTCAGACTATCTCAATAAGCTGAGAACATTCTGACTCTGTGAGTTTGCCTGTGCAAGCATAGCTGTTCCAGCCTGCATCAATACAGAGTTCTTTGTGAATTCAACCATCTGACTTGCCATATCTGTATCACGGATGCGTGATTCAGAAGCCTGTGTATTTTCAGCTGCAATATCCAAGCCTCTTACAGTCATTTCAAGACGGTTCTGATAAGCACCAAGGTCAGCACGCTGTTTGTTGATCTTCTTAAGTGCTTCATCTACTGTTCCGATAGCACGGTTGGCATCTTCCGGTGTGGCAAGTGTAATTTTTTCGCCAGTTCCGATTTCGCGGATTCCAAGAGCATCAGCTGTCATTGTACCGATGTAAACCTGTACGCGCTGATCCATGTTAGCACCAATATGGAACCACATAGAAGCAGTAACTGAGTTTTCTCCCAAAGCCTGTGCGAAACGTCCTGTAAGCATGTTCATGCCGTTGAACTGAGCAGAACTTGCAATACGATCAACTTCAGATACGAGAGCAGAAATTTCTACCTGAATCTGCATGCGGTCTTCAGAAGAGTAGATACCGTTTGAAGACTGAACAGCAAGTTCACGGATACGCTGCATGATGTCTGTTGTTTCCTGCAAATAGCCTTCAGTTGTCTGAATAAAGCTGATGCCGTTCTGGGCATTTCTAGAAGCCTGATTCAAACCTCTGATCTGGCTGCGCATCTTTTCAGATACTGCAAGACCTGAAGCATCATCACCTGCACGATTGATTCTTTCTCCTGATGAGAGTTTCTCCATGTCTTTTGTGAAACTTACACCAGTAACTCCGAGCTGACGGTTGGCAAACATTGCCGACATGTTGTGGTTGATAACCATAGTATTCCTCCTTGGAATGTTGTGGCAGAAGAATCCTTTCTTCTGTAAAAAAAGACGCAAAAATGCGTAAATGTTCTTACAAGGCTACATCTACACATTTTTGCAGGAAGTGTTTAATCTTTGCTTCTTCGAAGTCGTAAAATCATAACACTTCTAATTTATCATCGGAGGACTGCGTAAAAATCTTTAATAAAAAATTTAATTTTTTTTTAAATTTTTAAAGATTCTATGATTTTTTTAAGAGACTGTGTTGCTTTTCCGCGGTGCGAGATTTTATTTTTGTCTTCTGCAGAAAGCTGAGCAACAGTTTTATTGAATTGAGGAAGAAAAACAATTGGATCATATCCAAATCCGCCGTCTCCAGCTTTTTTAGAAATGTCTTCAATCAAAGTTCCTTCAAAAGTTTCCTGGCATACAAAAAGTCTGTCTGTACCAAGGTACAAAACCATTGCGCAGGTGTAGTGGCAGCTTCTTTCACCGTTAAGATAGGCTGCTTTTGGAAGACTGTCTTTTTTTACAGCGTCATTCAGCTGGCTGATTAAGAAGACATTCTGTTCTTCCTGGCTGATTTTTGTTCCGTCAGGCTTTCCGTGCATAAAATCTGGACCTGCATAGCGCGAAGAATAAATGCCAGGCGCACCTTCTAATGCATCTACGCAGATTCCAGAGTCGTCTGCAATTACAGGCTGATGAACAATGTCAAACAATGCTTTTGCCTTAATAAGGCTGTTTTCGTAAAAAGTTGAACCTGTTTCTTCTGGATCAAAGGCAATACCTTCGTCAGAAGGTATCAGGATTTCGTGTTCAGGAAGAAGCTGCTGCATCTCCCGTTTTTTGTTTTGATTTCCGGTTGCTAAATAGATTTTCATGAAAAAAATAATAGCAAAAAAGTAGAAAAAAAAACATTTTTATAAGGCACTTTTTTCTATTTCTTCTTTGAATATCTTGCTGTAATTTTTGGCGCATGCAAGATAGTATCTTACCTGCCGTTCACAAATTCCCAGAAGGTTTGCAATTACTTTATTTGAAGTAACCATGTGGGAAGCCTGTGTACTTAAAATGCGGTTTTTTGCCTGCCACAGATTTGTGTGGTGTTTGTATTTCTGCAGAACTTCGGAGTTTACCTCTTCGGAAGAATTTTCCATATTTGTAAGAAGATTTAACTGCGACTGATAGCGATTATGGTAATAATATGACTTATTTCTTGATTCTGAAAGTTCGTGATGGCGCTCAATTTTTTGTTGCAGCGTATTTTTGCAAAGCCGGCTTCCTTCAAGTATTATTTGCGGATCAATATTCATAGCTTTGCAGATGGCATAAATTGAATTTTCATCAAAATAAAGAACGTATTTTAATAAAAGTGTAACAATTACGCGCTCTTTTTTAGAAGAGTAGTTTTGTAGTGCGGCACGAAGCTCTTCTGGAGTAATTTTCTTTCTTACATACGGCGGTTTTGGTTCTGCAGCCAAAAGAGGCGTGAGCGGTTCATATTTTAATCTGTCGTAAAAAACTTTTGAATATTCCTGATTTACAGTACAGAGTTCGTTAAGACAATTTTTAGCCCGATTTTTTATATTCTTGTTTATAATACTTGTGATATGGGCATAAAAATATGGAAAAAAGTTTCCAATCCGTTTGTCAAAGGAATCTAATACGATTCTGCCTTTTTCTAAGAAATTTACGATAATTTCTTCTCTAAAATCTTCATCAAATTTGTGAAGCCCAAAAAGCGGATAATTTTTGTAAATAAATTCTGCCATAAAATTTACGGCTTCATTTTTTGTAATTGTGCCCTGTTCTAAAAGAACAGGAATCTGGTTTAATTCAATTTTCATCATTTGTTTTCCTTATGTGTGTACACGCCTTTTATATAGCAACTTCTGTGCCAGAAAAGCGGATAATTTTAATTTAGTGAAAATTTTCTTAAGAATTTTTAAAAAATCGCCAGAACCCTATTGACCCAAACACCTTAAAAAGATATATTGTTACTCACTTACGGCGACCTAGCTCAGTTGGTAGAGCACACGGCTCATATCCGTGATGTCAATGGTTCAATCCCATTGGTCGCTATCAGGCTTCCTAAACAGGAAGCCTTTTTTATTTTAACTTCCAGTGCATATTACGTTAATAAATTAATGAAAATTAACAGAAATTAACGAAATATAGGTATATTGTTAATTTATTTTTAGACTTTTTTCTTTGATGACTGCATCTGAATTTTGTGTTATTCTAGTTTAACCCGCATGATTTGCTTTAATAATAATTCTATTTTTCAAGGAATATTTCTGGTGTTATTGAAGGCAAACAAACAATATTTCAATTGTAAATCTCGTATTTTTCCCTTTTCATTTTCTATCTATTCTCGCAAGCCGGATGGAAAATATCATAATTTCCGGAGAAAGTTTAATTACGTCAATAACAATTGATGTGCCTAACTTCTTTACTCTAGGATGTTTCTGTTTTGTAAGGCATGTGGCGCGAGCATGGAGCTGCGCCGGAGGCGGCCTCTGGACTGAGGGAATGAGCGCAGCGAATGGACGAAGGAAGAGGCTGGAGCGGCAGCGGAACGGCGGAACGCGAGTGGGTGAAGGGGCTCGCCTGGACGATTAAAAATTTTTGCGTTGAATAATAAATTTTGTTGTTAATTCAGAATATTCAGAATATAATATTTATATATAAAAAGTTGGTGGGAAATTATCTTGCAGGAGTTACATATGAAGAAACTTTTTATTTTAATTGCTATGGCAGTTATGGCTGTTCCGTCGCTCTGTGCAGCTGCAAAGAAGTCGGAAGTTACATATTTTAGTGTACCTGTTCTTAAGGTTTTGGATAGTAGAGATGCATACGTTGTGATTTATCAGAAAAATAAAATTGGAACAGGAACTGTGCTTCTTCCAAAAAGCTGGACACTTCCTACTAAGAGTGGTGATACTCCGGTAAAACTTCGTCTTAGATCGGTAAGAACTATGAATGAAGCTTACTTTAGCGTTTACAAACGTAATGGGGAGTTCTATCGTGCTGTTCTTAATGTGCCTATGAAGAAGACTAATCCTATCTGGGGTATTGTTGATCAGAAAAATAATAAGCTTGAAGGGGCAGATAAAGATACTCTGGAAGAACTTGAATTGTAGTAATTTTGCAAGTTATTTTGTAATATAAAAGAGGGCAGTTTTGTCCTCTTTTTTTTTTGCAAAAAATTAATTAATAAAGGTATTATATGAAACAAATTCTGGATTCTGATGTAGAAGCTTTAAAATCATTTATACAAAATCATGACTTTTTCTTTGTAATCGGGCATAAAGAGCCTGATGGAGATTGTATGTCCAGCTGTCTTGGTGCTGCTGCAATTCTTGACGGTTTTAATAAACGATATCAGCTGCTTTCTGCAGGACCATTTAAAAGAAATGAAGTTCGCCGCTTTGAAGAGAAGTTTTCTGATATGATGGAATTTCTGGATGATAATGACAGAAAAAAGACGGGGCTTATAATTGTTGACTGTTCTGAATTGAGCCGTCTTGGAGAGATTGACGGGGATTTTGAAGGGCTTGATATTTTTGTAATTGATCACCATAAAACTTCGGGGCTTCCTGAAGGTGCGCAGGGCTTTATTGATTCTGATTCTCCTGCCTGTGCCTATATTGTTCAGAACTTTTATGAGCGTTTGATTGGCCCTGTGCCAGAAGAGCTTGCAAAAAATCTTTTCTTTGGACTTTGTACGGATACGGGATTTTTCCGCTTTGTAAGTTCTAAGGGGGCTGATGTGTTTGATGGTGCTTCTCGGCTTGTAAAGGCTGGGGCGGATCCTAGAAAAACTTATAATTTGATTAATTCTGGAAAGCCGTATTCAACCCGTAAGCTTTTGGGAACTCTTTTGATGAAGGCTGAGCGCTATCTTGAAGGTAAGCTTGTTATTACTACTGAAAGTCTTGAAGATACTAAAAAATATGGTCTTGAAGGCCGTGATTCTGATGCGCTTTATCAGCTTTTTTTGGCAACAGAGGGCGTGCAGGCGGTGGTTTTCTTGCGTCAGGATACAGAAACAACCTGTACCGGCGGTTTCCGCTCGCTGGAAGAAATTGATGTTTCGCAGGTTGCGGCAAAATTTGGGGGCGGCGGACACAAAAATGCCAGTGGTATGAGCTGTAATGGTAAGATTGAGACGCTTTTGCCACAAATTGTGAAAGAGTTCGCAAGAATTATGTAAATAAAAATGACTCCCGGTCGCGTAGTGTGTGGCAAAACCGCGCGATAACGCGCTACACGCTGATTGTTGCAAAGAAACTATTTAATTGACCGCTCTCGCGGTCTAAACAATCAGAGTGTTTTTGCCCCACACTCCGCTCCCTAGCGTCTTTTTTTCTACCTTAATTCAGCGCCTTTTATGAATGTTTGAGCGTATTCAATAAGTTCTGCGACCTCAGAGTCGGTGTAGGG
>JAILHD010000037.1 GCA_024696155.1 Treponema sp.
GATTACGAGATTGCAACAAAGCTTCCTAGTGTTCCTGATGCAATTATGGTTCAGATTAAGTACCGTGCAGCTAATACTTATATTGCAATGAACGATATTCAGAAGGCTCTTGCTGTACTTAAACAGGTTCAGACTTTAAAACCTAATTACAAAGATGTAGATGCCTTAATTGCCCGCTATTCAGAACTGAATCAGAACAAGAATCTTCAGGTTTATATGATGGCCGGAACCAGTGAATTTATTGCTCTTTGCCGTAAGTTTATTGCAAGTTACTATAAAGATGCCTTTGTAAAAGTTGGTGATGTTAATGTTGGTACAGATTATGTTGATATTATCTGTGAAATTGAACATCCAAAATGGTCTGCAAAACAGATTTTCCGTTTTTACCGCAGCCAGTCAACTTTAAGCGATATTTCTGTTCGTGAATGTCATGGAAAAATGCGTGATGAAAAATGCGATAAGGCAATTTGTGTAACTCTTGGTGCTTTTTCTGAAAGCGCACATAAATTTATTGATGGACGCCCTATTGATTTGATTGAAAAAGAACCGCTCGCAAAAATGCTTTTAAAAATCAGTTTGATTTAATGCGGCTCTGACGGTGTTTTATGAATATCTGTTTATTTAACAAAGATGAAATTTCTTTGCCCCTTGATTTACGTGATGAAAGGGGCGAACATATTGTAAAAATCCTTCATAAAAAAGAAGGCGAAACTTTTACCGCTGGAATAATTGGCGGGCAGGCTGGAACTGCAACAATTACAAAAATTGAAGGCAGTTTTAAAGAGGGCGGTAAGCTCTGGTTTGATTTTAAGCCTGAAAGTGACGGTAAGCCTCTTACAAAACTTAAAATGATAATCGGATTTCCGCGACCTATTCAGCTAAAGAGACTTTTGCGTGACATTGCGGGGCTTGGCGTTTGTGAAGTTCACCTTACGGGTACTGAACTTGGAGAAAAGTCTTACATGCAGTCGACTCTGGTAGAAAAGGGCAGTGCGTACAAAATGCTTTTAGACGGCACTGTTCAGGCGGGAAGTACCCACGTGCCGGAACTTTTTTTGCATAAGACTTTGAGCGAGTGCGTGGCAAAAGTTCTGGGAGAAGGCAGCTCTGCGGCTGACGCTGGTAAACCTTTGCTTGCGGCCCTGGACAATAAAAGACCAAAACTTTCGCTTGGTAAGTTTATGGAAGCCGCAGAGAGTCATCCTTTTGTAGTGGCAGCTATAGGTAGTGAGCGCGGATGGACGGACAAGGAACGGGACTTTTTGGAAGAAAAAGGTTTTGCTTTGTGCGGGATGGGAGAGAGAATTCTGCGTACAGAAACTGCTGCAACTGTGGCTGGTTCGATTATTTTGGCACAACTTGGTATAATATAGGCAATTATGGATAATCAGAAAATTAAAGAAATACTTTTGGACATTGCAGAAACCCAGATTGAGTTTTCTGTAATTCAGACTGGAAAAGAAAGCAAACGTGTAAACGGTTTTTATAAGCCTGACACTCACGAGATTTTTCTGCACAATTTGAATTTTAAATCGGATAATATGCTGATTTATACGGCGGTGCACGAATATACTCATCATCTTATTACTGAGCGTAAACTGGAAGAAGATCCGACTTATGTTTGCAATTCTAAGGTGCATACTCAGGAATTTTGGGCTCGTTTTGGTGAACTTTTAAAGATTGCAGAAGATAAGGGCTATTATTCGCTTGGGTGGGAAAATAATCCGGAGCTGAAGGCGCTTACAGAGGATATTAAGCAGAATTATCTTGCCAAGAACGGCGAGCTTATGCATGAGTTTGGTAAAAAATTAAGCCGTGCATGGGAACTTTGTAAAGAAGCTGATATCCGCTATGAAGATTACATTGACCGTGTTTTGTGCCTTCCGCGCAATGCAGAAAAAGATATCCGCAAGGTGGGCGCTGTTGCTGTAAATCCTGCAATTGGTTTTGAAAATATGAAGACTGTTGCGTCTGTAAAAAAGGCAGATGCCCGCGCAGAAGTTGAAAAAGACTTTTTGGATGGCGGAAAGAGCCCTGCAACGGTGCGTGAACTTATGAAGCAGAAGGCCGGACAGACAAAAACTGATGATAAAAAATCGCGTCTGGAAAAGGAAAAATCGCGGCTTGAAAAAACAATTGCTTCTTTAACTCAGCGGCTGGAACTTGTGGAGGAAAGCCTTGCGAGTATGTAAGCGGCTTGTGGCGGTGACTGCCGCCTGCTTTACATTTTTTGCAGCGTTTTCTCAAGGTCAGGATGCCTTGCCCGATGGCAATGCCTCGGCCGGCTCTGGCGGACTTTCTATGCCGGAAATGCCTAAGATGCCTTCTATGCCTTCGCTTTCTGCTTCTATGCAGATGCCGGAAATAAATATGCCGTCTGCACCTGCGGCTCCTGGTAATGAGACTCACGGAAACGGCAATTTTTATGTTCCGGGTTTTCAGAATCAGAATAAAAATCATGCTGAAGCTAAAAATACAGAATCTTCTAAGGTTTCGCAGCCTGTTGATTCTGAAAAAGCAGATTCAAAGTCGCAGAGACTTAATTCTATTACAAAGGATTTACTGAGTGCGGGAGATATTTCTACGCTTTATGATTCTGGGCTTTTTGGAAGTATTTCTTCTTTGACTGGGGGCGCAAATCTTTCTGCAGCATCGAATGTGGCTGGAGAAGATTCAAGTCTTGTTCTTTTACAGCAGATTTTAAAAGAGCTGGAAGAATTAAAAGCGGCTCAAAAAAATATAACTCCAGAGCAGAAGCTTGAACTTGCAAAACATCAGTCAGATGCACAGGTTTTTAAGAACCGTGAGCCTAAGATTCTTAGATTTAAAATCAACGGTTACAATATTAATGATTCTGTTACAAAGGTGTTTTTTAGCGATACTGAGGCAGACGGCACTTTTATGCTGACTGCTGACCGTACTTATTACGTAAACCGCCAGACAAGAACAGAAACTTTTTATATTTTATTCAAGGCAATCCGCAGTAACGGTTCTGCAGTTACTTATGATGTTCGTCCGAGTGTTGTTCAGGATTCTGAAAATAAAAATTCCTTTGTTTACCGTTTTGCAGAAATGAAGGATTTGCGTGCAGAAAAAACAGGAAATCTTGTTGCCCTTCATTCTTCTAACGGAAATTTGAACGTGGATCTGCTTTTGGATATTGATGGAGAAAAATAATGGCACTTTTGGAAGAAGGCTTAAAGTCTGTTGGAATTGAAGAAGAAAAACTTCCTTCTTTGGCCCAAAAAATGGAAAAATATATAGCAGAAATTGCGCTTTGTAATTCTGCTTTTAATCTTACAAATACTAGCGACCACGACGAGCTTGTTGTGCGTCATATTTTAGATTCCCTTGCGGCGTATGTTCCTTTACGCGATTTTTTGAAAGAGAGGGAGGGGGCGGCGTCAGACGGAGCTGCTTCTGTTTCTGTTGGTGATATTGGAAGCGGCGGCGGACTTCCGGGTATTCCTTTAGCGGCTGTGTTCCCTGAATATTCATTTACTCTTGTTGAGCGAATGTCTAAACGCTGCGGATTTTTGGAAAAGACAGCTGCAGCTTTGGGATTAAAAAATGTTACTGTGCTTGAGCAGCAGGCAGAATTTGTTCCGCAAAAAAGTTTTGATGTTGTTACTTTTCGTGCATTCAGGCCTTTAGATCTTAAAATGACAAAAAAACTTTTACGTCTCCGAAAAGATGGTGGAATTCTTGCTGCTTACAAGGCTAAAATGGAAAATATTACTGTTGAAATGGAAGGAATAAAAAAACTTGTACCAGAGTATAAGGTTGTAAAACTGAATGTTCCGGGACTGGAAGACAGTGAACGTAATTTAGTATTGGTTTAAAAAGAAAATCAGCGGGAGGCAAGATAAAATGTTATTCAAAAAAGAACGTAATCCTTACACAGTTGTTTGCGAGGATGTCTGCAAAATCAAAAAGGATGAGCGCGTACTTATTATTGCAAATCCTAGTACTTCAGAAATTGCTCAGAATTTTTATGAGGCTTCGGAAGCTTGTGGTGCACAGACTTCTTTGATTTTTCAACGCGAAAAGACAAGTTTTGATAACGCAAATAAAGAAGTTCTTGCTGCAATTGCTACAAATCCTGATGTATGTTTTTCTATTTCTGGAATTAAGCTTGGAAAAGACCCTGAAGCGACTGCAAAGCCATATAAAACAGAAGACGGGCAGGAATATTCGCATATTTTTGACTTTCTTCTGGATGGAAAAAAGACTATGCGCGGTGTATGGACTCCGGGAATTACTGTAGACATGATGGAGCGCACTGCAAATATTGATTATGGCGAACTTAGAGCCCGCTGTAAAAAACTTGAAGGCTTTTTTAAAGGCGCTGTAAACGTTCATGTTACTGCTCCTGCAGGAACAGATCTGATGATTCCTGTGGAAGATCGTCCTCTTATGTTTGATGACGGTGATTTTACAAAACCCGGTACTGGCGGAAACATTCCTGCCGGCGAAGTTTTTATAAGCCCTTTGGTTGGCAAGAATGAATTTGAGCCTCAGATGAAGAGCGCTGGCTGCGAAGGTGTTATTGTTTACGACGGTTCTATGACCTTTAGTGATGGAGATTCAATTCTTGAAACACCTATTACCTGCAAGGTAAACGGCGGATATGTTACAGAAATTACAGGTGCTGCCGAGGCTGAACGTCTTTTAAAAACAATAACAGAAGCAGAAAATCGTGCCCTTCAAATGGAAAAGGACGGAAAACTAAAAGCAGGACAGGGCGTAATTTATAAAAAGAATGCCCGTAATATTGGTGAGCTTGGAATCGGACTTAATCCTGCTGCAAAAATTACAGGAAACATGCTGGAAGATGAGAAGGCCTTCCATACCTGTCATTTTGCAATTGGAGAAAATTATGATAACGATGCTCCGTCGCTTATTCATCTTGACGGCGTTGTTCGTAACCCTACAATCACTTTGATTTATTCTGATGGAAGTGAAAAAGTAATTCTTAATAATGGAGAAATTATTTTATGAAAAAGCTTGCATTATCTTTGATTTTATCTTTTGCCGTTTTTGGAACAGCCTGTGCTAAATCAATTGTAAAAAAGGATTCTAACCCGGATATAGAAAAATTAAACCGGGTTCTTGCCGGCATGAGTCAGAAATGCAAGGATGCAATTCCCAACGGAGATGCAGAAGAATTCCTTGCAGATTTATACAAGGTTCTGGACTCAGAAAAAGAATTTTCTTCATCAGATTTAAGTCCTTTCTATCTTATTGATAAAAAGCATTATGTTGGTGCCGACTACGTTCCAAAAGGACTTATTCATCTTGAAAAAAATCCCTATTACGAAATAAACAAAAATAATCTTAGCCTGCGCCCGGAAGCTTTTGCTGCGCTTGAAAAACTTGGACAGGCTGCAAAAAATGACGGCGTAACTTTGACTGTAAGTTCAACTTACCGCTCTTACGAATATCAGAAAAATCTTTTTCAGTATTGGGTAAAGGTTGACGGTCTTGTAGAAGCAGAGCGTGAAAGTGCTCGGGAAGGCACCAGTCAGCATCAGCTTGGTATGGCGCTGGACTTTGCACCAGTAGACGATGCCTTTGATAAAACTCCTGGTGGTCAGTGGGTTTATAAGCACGCTGCAGAATACGGCTGGAGTTTAAGCTTTCCTAAAGGGTATGAAGATGTAACAGGCTTTAGATGGGAATGCTGGCACTTTCGTTATGTTGGTGTAGAAGCCTGCCGTTTTCAGAAGAAATGGTTCAGCGACGTTCAGCAGTTTATGATTGAATTTATAGACGGGTGGAAAAGCAATAATTAATACTAAAAAGGGCGGAGGGAGCGGGATGTGATTAAAAAACACTCTATTTGTGGCGGTCGCGATAGCGACCAGTTTTATAGTTTCTTTACCACAAATAGCGTGTAGCGCGATATCGCGCGGTTTTTAATCACGTCCCGCGACCGCAAGTCTTATTTAAGTGTAATTTTTTGTTATTTAACGAAAACGTTGTAGAATTCGTAAAAAAATTCCTTGACAATTTCGCTATGCCGATTTAATCTAGAAATATAGGTAACCGATTGCCTATAATTTTTTTCTAAGTTACAGGCAATCGGTTACCTAGAAAAATAATTTCAAAAAGCTTTTTTCTAATCGATTAGGAGGATTTATGAAAAAAAGTTATGTGGTATTAGGTTCTTTGCTTTGTGCTGCTACATTGCTTTCTACAAGCTGTGGCGGAAAGAAAGACGGTGCAAAAGCAGGCGGTAAGGACGCAAGCAAAAAATTGGTTGTATGGTCATTTACAGATGAATTGGAAGGAATGATTAATGACTTCTACAAACCAGCTCATCCAGATATGACAGTTGAGTACTCAATGACTCCAACTGATCAGTTCCCTAACAAACTTGACCCAGTTCTTCAGAGCGGTTCTGGTACTCCAGACGTTTTCGCTTTGGAAAATGCATTCGTACGCAAGTACATCGAATCAGATCTTCTTCTTCCACTTGATGATGTTTATGCAGAAGTTAAAGGAAAGATGGCTGATTATCCTATGAAGATAGGTTCTTACAATGGTCACGTTTACGGTATGGCATGGCAGGTATGTCCTGGTGCATTGTTCTACCGCAGAAGCCTTGCTAAGAAATATCTTGGAACAGATGATCCAGCAAAAGTTCAGGAATATGTAAAAGATTTGGATACATTCTTGAAGACAGCTAAACTTTTGAGCGACAAATCAAACGGAAAATGTGATATCGTATCATCTACTGGTGATATGTTCATGCCTTACAAAGGTGCTCGTAAATCTCCATGGGTTGTAAATGACAAATTGGTTATCGACCCAGCTATGGAAAAATACATGGAAATGTGTAAGATCCTTCATGATAACAACTGGGAAGGCCGCGTAGCTCAGTGGTCAGAAGGTTGGTTCGCTGGTATGAAAGGTTCTTTGAAAGATGAAAAAGGTAACCCAATCGAAGTATTCAGCTACCTCCTCCCAACATGGGGTCTTCACTATGTTCTTAAACAGAACGCTCCAGATACAGCTGGTGACTGGGCAATGTGTGCTGGTCCTGCTAACTACTACTGGGGTGGTACTTGGATTGCTGCTTACAAAGGAACTAAGAACCCTAATGCAGCTAAAGAAATGATCAAATACCTTGCTACAGATGATACATTCCTTACAGCTTATGCTAAGGCATCTGGAGATACAGTTGGTAACTTGAACGTTCAGAACGCTCTTAAAGACAGCTTCTCTGATCCATACCTTGCAGGACAGAACCACTATGCAGAATTCTGTGATATGGCTAAAGGTATCGACGGTAGCTTGATTCAGGGTTCTGACCAGCAGATTGAAGCTTTGTTCAGCGAAGCAACAGCTGCTTATGCAAACGGTGAGAAAACAAAGGAACAGGCTTTGAAGGATTTCAAAGATCAGGTTTCTTCAACAATGGGATACTAATATTAATTTGTTAGTGCTGTAGCACCGTAAAACTGGGGCGCTTTCTGATGTATGCGGTCTTTACGGCAAAAATCGGAAACGCCCCTTTTTTATGAGGAGAATTTAAAAAAATGAATAATTCGGGAACACAAAAACGACTTGCAGTTTATGGTTATTTGTTTACATTACCATTTGTAATTGTATTTTTGATTTTTAATCTTTGGCCTACACTTTATACTTTCCTTCTTTCGTTTGGAAACCTTAAAGGGTTGAAATCAGACTTTCAAATTATTGGTTTTGCTAATTTTGCTAAACTGGTTTCTGATAAATACTTCTGGGGTGCTGTAGGAAACACCTTTATCATCTGGGGATTGAACTTTGCTCCTCAGCTTGGACTTGCCTTGCTTTTTGCAGTATGGCTTACAAATACGAAATTAAACCTGCGTGGAAAGAATGCTTTCCGTGCATTGTTCTATATGCCAAACCTTTTGACAGCAACATCTGTAGCTATTTTGTACCGCAGTTTGTTTGCTTATCCTGTTGGTCCTGTAAATCAGCTTCTTTTGAAGTTTGGTCTTGTTACAGAAGCATTCAACTTCTTCCGTAGCGTTCCAGCTTCTCGCCTTATTGTAGCATTTATCCAGTGGTGGATGTGGTGTGGACAGACATTGATTCTTTTGATGGCTGCTATTACTGCTATTTCTCCTTCATTGTATGAATCTGCAGTTATTGACGGTGCTAACGAATGGCAGTGCACATGGAAAATTACAGTTCCAATGCTCCGCCCAATGATGTTCTACCTCCTTATTACTTCTATGGTTGGTGGTATGCAGATGTTCGATATTCCGTTCCTTATCACAGGTATGCACGGTGAACCTGACTTTAAGATTCGTACGACCGCAGTTTATATGTACAACATTGCGTTCCAGGGACGTAACGACTACTCTTACGCCGCTGCAATCTCAATCGGAATGTTCATCATCACAATTGTACTTGCAGTATTTATTAATCATATTACAAAAGAAAGAACTCCAAAAATTTACAACGGAGGTAAAAAATAATGGCTAACGAGACAAAAAGTTATAAATCACAGAAGGTAATCTTAAGTACCATAATATATGTTTTCATGATTGTATTTACACTTATCGCCATTGTTCCTGTATGGTTGATGCTTGTAAACGCAACACGTTCTACTCCAGAGATTAACGCCGGTATTTCTATGCTTCCAAGTAAGTATTCAATTGCTAACTGGCATATTCTTACTGGTCGTGGATTTAAGATTGCTGTAGGTTTTAGAAACTCTCTTACAATTTCTGCCTGTGTAACAATTCTTTGTGTATATTTCTCTTCTCTTGTTGCTTACGGTATTCACGTATACAAGTTTAAGGGAAGAAAAATCCTCTGGAACCTGATTATGATGTTGATTATGCTTCCAGCATCACTTTCATTCATTGGTTTCTGTCAGTTTATCTCTCAGCTTCATTTGCGTGATAACTTTATTCCGCTTATTATTCCAAGTATTGCATCTGCAGGTACAGTTCTGTTCATGAAGCAGTATATGGATTCAGTTCTTTCTTTTGAATTGATTGAAGCTTCTCGTATTGACGGTGCAGGTGAATTCCTTATCTTCAATCAGATTATTCTTCCGGTTCTTAAGCCGGCTCTTGCAACACAGGCTATCTTTGCTTTTGTTGGTTCTTGGAATAACTTCATGACACCATTCGTATTGTTGTCAAAAACAGATATGTATACACTTCCTATGCTTGTACAGATGCTCCGTGGTGATATTTACCGTACAGAGTATGGTGCAATCTACGTAGGTATTGCTGTTTCCCTTATTCCAATTATCATCTTCTATGCATTCATGTCTCGCTACATCATTAGTGGTTTGACAATGGGTTCTGTTAAAGAGTAAACATTTTTTAGGAAACAACTATGGAAAAACAGAAAACTGTTCGCGTTAATAATCCAATTCTTACAGGATTTCATGCAGATCCATCTATCTGCATGGCTAACGGTGAATATTTTATTGCGAATTCTACTTTTGAGTGGTATCCGGGTGTAGAAATCAGTCGTTCTAAAGATTTAGTTCACTGGACTTCTGTGCCTTCTCCGCTCAGCGAAAAACGCCTTCTTGATATGAACGGCGAAAAATTCTCTTGTGGTATCTGGGCACCTTGTCTTTCTTATTCAGACGGACTTTTCTGGTTGATTTATACAAATGTACGCAACTGGAATGCTGGTCCTCACAAAGACTGTCCTAACTATTTGACAACAGCGCCTTATATTGAAGGTCCTTGGTCAGATCCTGTTTTCCTTAATGCAAGCGGATTTGACGCTTCTATGTTCCATGATGATGACGGCCGTCACTGGTACATCAACATGGAATGGGATTACCGCCAAACTGGTTACCGCCAGTTCTCTGGAATTGTAATGCGCGAATATGACCCAAAAACTAAAACTTTGGGTGCAGAACGCCATAAAATTTTTAAGGGAACTGATATTGGTGGAGTAGAAGGTCCTCACCTTTATAAACACAACGGCTGGTATTATATTGCTGCCGCAGAAGGTGGAACAGACTATCTTCACGCTCTTACAGTTGGACGCTCTCGTTCTGTAACAGGTCCTTACGAAGTTCATCCAAATAATCCTTTGATTTCTGGCTGGGGACACGACGATCATATTTCTATTCACAAAGCTGGACACGGAAGCTGGTGCCCTTCTGTTGATGGAAGCCGCACTTACCTTGTTTACCTTTGTGGTCGCCCTCTTCCTGGTACAAAAGACTGCGTTCTTGGACGCGAAACTGCTCTTGCAGAAATTGAATGGAAAGATGACTGGCCATATGTAAAAGAACCTGATGGAACTTTGGATAATGTTCCTCCAGATTATGTAGATGTTCCTGTAAGCGCAGATAATGATGGTATTCAGTCAGCTCCTGGCTGGGGTAAAAATCATTATACATTTGAAAACGGCATTCCAGTTGATTTTAAAACTTTGCGTACACCAGCAGAAGGCCGTTATTCAACAACAGAACGTAAAGGCTGGCTTAGAATGTTTGGTGGACAGTCACCATGGTCATTCTACGAGCAGAGCATTTTGTGCCGTCGCCAGACAGACTTTAAGTTTGTAGCAGAAACAAAAATTGACTTTGAACCTGATTATTTCCAGCAGTACGCAGGAATGGTATACCGCTATGATGAAGAAACTCAGTATCTTCTATCAGTTACTTACAGCGAAACTCGCGGAAAGATTCTTCAGTTAAATACAATCATGCCTCCAGAATTGGGAGTTGCTTCATGGCAGCAGGGCATGGAAATTGAAATTAAAAAAGGTCCTGTGTGGATGAGACTGGAAGTTGATCACAACATTGGCTGGTTCAGCTGGTCACAGGATGGTAAAGTATTCCATAAAATCAGACCGATTTGCGAACCTGCAAAACTTTCTGATGAATTCTGTGGAATGGGCTTTACAGGCGCATTTGTAGGAATGTTCTGTGTTGATACAGAATTCTACAAAAAAGCAGCCGACTTTGAATATTTTGACTATCACGGTATGGATAGAGAGTAGGAATTGTAATGGTTACAATTTATGATATTGCTAAAGCTACGGGCTATTCTGCACCGACAGTTTCTAAGGCATTAAATGGAGCTGGGCATCTGCTTGAACAGACACGCACTGCCATTCTAAAAACTGCCGAAGAAATGGGGTATGAGCCGAACAGCGCTGCAAGAAGTCTTGCAACAAAACGGACATACCTTATCGGGGTTATTTATGATGACCCAAGCATGCAGCGCGGTTTTAATCACCCGGTTTTCTCTGGTGTATTGAACAAGTTCCGCGAAAATGTTGAGGCTGCCGGCTACGATATCATTTTTTTGTCATGCCATACAAAACTTAGCTACAAAGCTCATGCTTCATTCCGTGCGGTTGAAGGTGTCGCAATCATAAATGCAGATTCCAAATTTAATAAGGAAATGCAGACATTAAACGGTATTGGTATTCCATGTGTGTCTACCAATGCCAGCATTCCAGGAATCTGTACGATTGTTTCAGACAATAAAAAAGCGGGCTATAAAGCAGCTGAATATCTGTTTTCTAAAGGTCATAAAAAAATCGGATTTCTTTCAGCTCCTAATGATGAATATCTGCCTGCATCAAAAGAACGATACGAAGGTTTCTGTCAGTATATGGACGAAATCGGACATCCATTTGACCAGTCATACTATCAGCAGTGTGAATCTTGGACTGTACCGGGCGGACAGAAGGCTTTTGAAGAACTTTATAAGCGACATTCAGATATTACGGCTATTTTTGCGGTGTCTGACTTGATTGCTATGGGTGTAATGAATTATTCCCGCGAGATTGGAATTGAAATTCCTCAGGATTTATCTATTCTGGGGTTTGATGATGACCGCGTTTCGGAGTATACTACACCACGACTTACAACTTTCCGCCAGGATTCAGAAGGAATTGCAACCCTGGCAGCAGATTTACTTCTACAGCACATGGTAGGACTTCCTATTCCAAGTAAGTTTATTCACTTACCTTGTGAATTTATAGAACGTGATTCTGTTATTTCTATTAAATAGAAGATTATTCAGGCAGGTAAACGAATGGAATATGTAATTGGAGTTGATTTGGGGACAAGCGGTACAAAAACCGTTTTATTTTCGTCTGACGGGCAACCGATTGCCTCAAAAACTATTGAATATCCTTTATATCAGCCTCAAAATGGTTGGGCAGAGCAGGCTCCAGAAGACTGGTGGCACGCTGCATGCAACAGCATGAAGGAAGTAATTGGTAAAAGTGGAGTTAATCCGCATGATATCAAAGGTATTGGTATTAGCGGACAGATGCACGGTCTTGTAATGCTTGATAAGGCTGGCAATGTACTTCGTCGTTCTATTATCTGGTGTGACCAGCGTACTGCTGCTGAATGTGATGAAATTACTTCAAAAGTTGGCGCAAGTCGCCTTATTGAACTTACTGCTAATCCTGCTTTAACAGGCTTTACAGCAAGTAAAATTTTGTGGGTACGCAATCATGAACCAGAAGTTTATGCAAAATGTGCACACATTCTTCTTCCAAAAGACTATGTCCGCTACATGCTTACCGGCGAATTTGCTACAGAAGTAAGTGATGCAAGTGGTATGCAGCTTTTAGACGTTCCAAAACGCTGCTGGTCTGACGAAGTTCTTTCTAAACTTGGAATTGATAAATCTCTTCTGGCAAAAGTTTATGAATCGCCAGAAGTTACTGGTAAAGTTTCTAAACAGGCTGCAGAACTTTGCGGTGTTCCAGAAGGAACTCCTGTTGTAGGTGGTGCTGGCGATAATGCTGCCGCTGCTGTAGGAACTGGTACTGTTCAGGACGGGATTGCATTTACAACTCTTGGTACAAGTGGCGTTGTATTTGCTCATACAGATAAACTTTCAATTGACCCTAAAGGCCGTGTTCATACATTCTGCTGCGCTGTTCCTGGTGCATGGCATGTAATGGGCGTTACACAGGCTGCAGGTCTTTCTCTTAAATGGTTCCGCGACAACTTCTGTGATGCAGAAATGGTAACTGCAAAAGGTATGGGTAAAGATCCTTACTATCTGATGGATAAGCAGGCAGAAGGAATCCCAATCGGTGCAGAGCGCCTTTTGTATCTTCCATATTTGATGGGTGAACGAACTCCTCATCTTGATCCAAACTGCCGCGGTGCATTCATTGGTCTTAGTGCTATGCATACACGCCAGCACATGCTTCGTGCAGTAATGGAAGGTGTTGTTTACAGTCAGCGAGATTCTGTAGAAGTTCTTCGCGGAATGGGTGTAAAAATCAACGATATGCTTGCTTGTGGTGGTGGTGGAACAAGTCCTCTCTGGCGCCAGATGCTTGCAGATGTTTACGGATGCCCTGTAAAGACTGTAGTAAGTAAAGAAGGTCCTGCTCTTGGAGTAGCAATTCTTGCTGCAGTAGGAACTGGCATTTACAGTTCTGTTCAGGAAGCTTGTAAGCAGGTAATTAAGACAAATCCTGCACAGAATCCTATAGCAGAAAATTCAAAAGAGTACGAAAAGTTTTACAAGATGTACACAGAACTTTACCCTGCTCTTAAAGACAGTTATGCAAAACTGGCACAGCTATAGTGCAAAAAAATAAAAAAATATGGGGATTTTATGAAAGTAAAAAGTGTTTTTTCTAAATCTTTTGCAAAGTATGGTAAGGTTCTGGAAGGTTATGATGTTTCTGAACTTATTAAAAAACTGAATGATTCTACACCTTGTCCAACAGATGCAACAGTTTATAAGCCAGGCGAGCCAGTTTTGGAAAAGCTTGCAATTCTTCAGGAATTTGCTGATGGCGCATACGGTGGAATGCCAATTCAGATTGGTTACTGCAACGGTTACAACACAAAGTTGAACTGTCTTGAATATCATCGTGGAATGGAACTTAATATCCCTACTACAGATATCATTCTGCTTGTTGCAAATGTAGCAGACATTGAAAACGGAAAACTCAGCACAAAGAAAGTTGAGGCATTCCGTGTTCCTGCAGGAGTTGTTGTTCAGGTTTATGGAACAACATTGCACTATGCACCTTGCTGCGATGTAGCTGCTGACGGTAAGATAAGTGAAGGTTTCCGTGTGGCAATTGTTTTGCCAAAAGACACCAACACTGCAAAACCTGAGATTAAAGAGCGCGATTTTGAAGACAAGCTTTTATGGGCAAGAAACAAGTGGCTTTTGGCACATCCTTCTTCATCAGAAGCAGGACAGGGCGCTTATGTTGGCTTGACCGGCAAAAATATTGATTTGGCAACTAAATAGTTGATATATAAGAGGTGAAAAATATGGCAAAATTTGAGAACATCCCAGACGTAAAATTGGGAATTATCGCTGTAAGCCGAGACTGCTTTGTAATCTCGCTTTCAGAAAAAAGACGTGCTGCAATTGTTAAGGCATTTGCAGGAAAAGGTGAGCTTTACGAAGCAAAAACCACTGTTGAAAACGAAAAGGACATGCTTAAGGCTGTTGACGAAGTTAAGAAGGCCGGATGTAACGCTTTAGTTGTATTCCTTGGAAACTTTGGTCCTGAAACTCCAGAAACTCAGATTGCACAGAACTTTGATGGACCTTGTATGTTCGTTGCAGCTGCAGAAGAGACACAGAACGACTTGATTAACGGTCGTGGTGATGCTTACTGTGGTATGCTCAACTGTTCTTACAACCTTAGCCTCCGCAAAATCCCAGCTGTTATTCCTGAATATCCTGTAGGAACTGCTGATGACATCGTTAAGATGATTGAAGAATTCATCCCTGTTGCACGCGCAATCATCGGTATTAAGAACCTTAAAATCATTACATTCGGACCACGTCCTCAGGACTTCTTTGCTTGTAACGCACCAATCAAAGGACTTTATGACATTGGTGTAGAAATCCAGGAAAACTCAGAGCTTGACCTGCTTGTAGAATACCGCAAGCACAAGGATGACAAGCGCATTGCTGATGTTGTAAAAGACATGGCAGAAGAGCTTGGAACAGAAGGAAACCAGTTCCCTGATATGCTTCCACGTATGGCTCAGTTTGAACTTACATTGCTCGACTGGATTGAAGCAAACAAAGGAAGCAAAAAATATGTTGTATTGGCAGACAAGTGCTGGCCTGCATTCCCTAAGGAATTCGGTTTTGAGCCTTGCTATGTAAACAGCCGCCTTGCAAGCCGCGGAATCCCAGTTGCTTGTGAAGTAGATATCTTTGGTGCTCTTTCTGAATACATTGGAACTTGTGTAACAGGCGCTCCTGTAACACTGCTCGACATCAACAACTCTGTACCAGCTGATATGTATGAACAGAGCATTAAGGGTAAATTCCAGTATCCATACACATTGCAGGATACATTCATGGCTTTCCACTGCGGAAACACACCATTCTGCTGCCTTTCTCCAAAATCAAAGCCTGCTGTTAAATTCCAGCTTATCCAGAACCGTTTGCTTGAAAACGGTGGAAAACCTGACTTTACACGCGGTACTTTGGAAGGAGATATCAAAGACGGAGACATCACATTCTTCCGTTTGCAGACAACTCCAGATACAAAACTCCAGGCATACATTGCTCAGGGCGAAATCCTTCCTGTTGCAACACGCTCATTCGGTGGTATTGGTGTATTCGCAATTCCAGAAATGGGACGTTTCTACCGCCACGTGCTGATCAGCAAGCACTATCCACACCACGGTGCAGTTGCATTCGGTCACGTTGGAAAAGCTTTGTACACAATCTTCCAGTATCTGAACATTGCTGACATCGCTTACAACCAGCCAAAAGGTACATTATATAAGGATGAAAATCCATTTGCATAATGAGAAATGTAATTTAGACTAATTACAAACCTCAAAATCTTTTAGCAATCTGCGGGACCTCCTCCTATTAAATCTAATTCCGCAGATTGCTTTTTTTTATACCCGCGAGTGTTGTTTACAAATGTATTTTAATATATTCTATATAATAGAAAGATAATTAAAGGATTAGAAATGGCAAAAACTTTTGACGACAAAAAAATCATCTACACAATGGATAGAGTTACTCGCAGTTACGGAACAAAAGTTGTTCTAAAAGATGTGAGCATTTCATACTACTATGGCGCAAAAATCGGCGTAATTGGTGCGAATGGTTCGGGTAAATCTTCGCTTTTTAAGATTCTTGCTGGCGTAGATAAGGATTTTGCAGGTGAAACAACTCTGGCTCCAGGCTATACAATCGGTTATCTTGAACAGGAGCCTTATCTTGAACCTGGTAAAACTGTAATGGAAGTTGTTAAAGAGGGTGTAAAAGAGATTACAGACCTTCTTGCTGAATTTGATAAGATTGGTGAAGCTTACGGCGACCCGGATGCTGATTTTGATAAACTTGCTGCACGTCAGGCAGAAGTTCAGGAAAAACTGGATATGCTTGATGCATGGAATCTTGATAATAACCTTGAACTTGCTATGGATGCTTTGCGTTGTCCTCCTGGAGATCAGGTTGTAGACGTACTTTCTGGAGGTGAACGCCGCCGAGTTGCTTTGTGCCGCCTTCTTCTTCAGAAGCCTGATATTCTGCTTCTTGACGAACCTACAAACCATCTTGATGCAGAAACTGTTGCATGGCTTGAAAAACACCTGCACGACTATCCTGGAACTGTAATTGCGATTACTCACGACCGTTACTTCCTTGATGAAGTTGCCGGCTGGATTCTTGAGCTTGACCGCGGTGAAGGCTATCCGTTCAAAGGAAACTACTCAAGCTGGCTTGAACAGAAAAATCAGCGCCTTGCCCTTGAGAATAAAAATGAATCTGCACGCCAGAAAGAAATTCAGCGCGAACTTGAATGGATTCACATGGGTGCAAAAGGACGTCAGGCAAAACACAAGGAACACATTACACGCTATAACGAGCTTATGGCTCAGGAAAGCAAAAAACAGCTTAAAGATACCCAGATTTCTATTCCTGCTGGTCCTCGTTTGGGCGGTCAGGTAATTGATTTTGAAGGTGTTTCTAAATCTTTTGGCGACAAGCTTCTGTTTGAAAAGCTTGATCTTCATATTCCTGCTGGTGCAATTGTTGGTATTGTTGGTCCTAACGGTGCAGGTAAAACAACTTTGTTCAAAATGATTGCAGATGCAGCAGGACTTCCTGGTGGAGAAAAGCCTGATGCAGGAACAATTAAGGTTGGACAGACGGTAAAACTTGTTTACGTTGATCAGATGCGTACAGGTCTTGATGAAAATAAGACTGTTTACGAAACTTTGGGCGGCGGCGGAGACCTTGTAAAACTTGGTGCCGTTGATGAAAAAGGACGTGCCCTTGAAGGTGGTGTTCGCGAAGTTAATGCCCATGCATACTGCGGATGGTTCAACTTTGCTGGTCCTGATCAGAACAAGAAGGTAAGCGTTCTTTCTGGTGGCGAAAAGAACCGTTTGAACCTAGGTATGATGCTCAAAGAGAGCGGAAACGTGCTTTTGTTCGATGAACCTACAAACGACCTGGACGTTCAGACTGTTCGTGCGCTTGAAGAAGCACTTGAAGATTTTGCCGGCTGTGCAATGGTTGTAAGCCATGACCGCTGGTTCTTGGACCGTATTTGTACTCATATTCTTGCATTTGAAAACAATTCAGAAGTACGTTTCTTTGAAGGAAACTGGTCTGAATATGCCGCATGGAAGAAAGAACAGTTTGGCGAAGATGCCGGTGTTCCAAAACGCGTTCAGTATAGAAAACTTAGCAGATAAAATTAAGGCGCGGCTTTTGACCGCGCCTTTTGTTTTTACTTACCACCAAATAGCTTTTCAATTAAAGCGGAAAAGTAACGTTTATTAGTTTTGTGCACAAGGGCACGTGCTAAGTTTGGTTTAAACTTACATGCAGTTAAAAGAATAATGCTTTCAATTGGATTTTCTGTCATTCCGCATACAGCAATTTTTACTGCAGGGTCGTTTTCGTTTCGACCTTTTTGGCGGTTATCTTCCAGAATCTCATTTACAATTTGATCCAGCTGTTTTTTGCAGTGTTTACTTAGAACCGCGCCTTCTGCAAGCGAATTATAAATTGTAAAGTTTCCAACTTTTGGAGCACTGTCATCTGGCAGAGGCTCTCTGTAAAGTTTTGCAAAATCTTCGTGGCTGAAAGGTTCTCCACCAAAGCCAGGTACATAAGAAGGCAGCGTAGATTTTTCGTTGGCGTTGTAATCAACACCGCTAACTTTTACACTTCCAGATAATTTTACATCAGAAAGAGAAGCACCAATCTGGATTTCGTAAGTTCCTGTGGGTGCCACATACTTTTCAGAAGTTACATCAAAAAGGCTGAATGCTTTTGCATCAAGTTCAAGGGTAACTTCTTTTTCTTCTCCAGCTTCAAGAAAAACTTTTGTAAAAGCGCGGAGTTCTTTTGATGGGCGAAGATATTCTCCTTCCGGATTTTTTATGTAAAGCTGAACAACTTCTGCACCAGAAAATTTTCCTGTGTTTTTGAGTGTGAAGCTTAGTTTAAGAGTTTTATCTGATTTTGTGTCTTCGTATCCGCTGTTTGCTCCTACATTACCAATTGCAGTGTTTGCGTCGGTAGCATCAAATGTTTCAGAAGAAATCTTAAGATTTGAATATTCAAAGCTTGTATAAGAAAGTCCATAGCCAAAATCGAATTGAACAGGAATTTTAAATGTGTCGTAATAGCGATAGCCTGTAAAAATACTTTCGCGGTATTCAATAGCGGCTTCTGCCTTGCCCCATGTTGCACGTGATGGAACATCACGCTCTGAAAATGGAAATGTCTCTGAAAGTTTTCCACTAGGATTTGCTACGCCAGTAAGAAGGTCTGAACAAGCTTCGCCGCATGCTTCGCCCGCAAGTGCCATGTGAAGCATTGCACTTACATCGGTAATGAATGGAATTGCAAATGGAGAACCTCCAAAGGTAACAGCAATAGACTTTTTGTTTACGCTAATAATTTCCTTGATTGCAGCAAGCTGTTCAGAAGGAAGATTCATATCGTGGCGGTCAAAACCTTCTCCTTCTGTGCGGTTAGTAAGACCAAAGAACAAAAGAACAGGAATATTCTGGTCTGCACCTTTTTTTGCAAGGGCAACTGCTGCGTCTGCCATAGCCTTGCAGTCAGCTTCTGAAGTACTTTCAACTTTGTCATCAGCAGGGTAAGCAGGAGCATATTCTACTTCAAAACCCTTTTTCTTAAGGCTTTCAATTACGTTATCACCTGGAGTTGCATTGATATGGCTTGAACCGCCACCCTGAATTCTCATATCTTCTGCCATCTGGCCAAGAATGATGATTTTCTGCGGCTTTGAAAGTGGCAGTGCCCCGTCATTTTTTAATAGAACTGCTGAATTTTCTGCAATTTTTTTTGCCGTAAGATGAGCCTTTTTGTAATCAGCCTGAACTTTAGGATTATTTGCAAAGCGCAGAACAAGTTCAATTACTTTTTCGCAAGCATTGTTGATTTCTTCTTCTGTAATCAGGCCTTTTTTGTATGCCTTTTCAATCTGCGAAGGCTGATATCCGCCAGAATCTGGCATAGCAAGATTCAATCCTGCTTTTATACAGGTTTGAATATCAACGGCTGCACCCCAGTCAGAAATTAGAGTACCTTTAAATCCCCATTCGTTTCGCAGAATGTCGGTGATGATTTTTTTATTCTGGCAGGTGTATTTTCCATTAATCTTGTTGTAAGATGCCATGATTGTAGAAGGCTGTGCGTTACGAACAGCAATTTCAAATGGACGCAGATAGATTTCACGTAAAGCGCGCTCATCAACTATACTGTCAGAACTTTGGCGGCGTGTTTCCTGGTTATTGCAGGCAAAATGCTTGATAGAAGTACCCACATTCTTTTTCTGCATTGCGTCAACATAGGCTGTTGCAAGAGAACCAGCCAGCAAAGGATCTTCAGAAAAATATTCAAAGTTGCGTCCGCACATTGGAGAACGCTTAATATTCATTCCGCATCCAAGAACAATGCCTACTTCTTCCTGTAAAGCCTGGTCAGCAATTGCAGCAGCCATTTCCTTAATCAAATCCAGATCCCAGGAATTTGCAATACAGCTTGCAGTCGGGAAGCAGGTAGAAGGAATTGAATCATTTATATCAACTTGTCCTTCACCCTGTTTACGCAGTCCGTGAGGACCATCTGTCATCATGATTTTTGGTAATTTTCCGTTAGCGTCAGAGGTATACCATCCGCCAACGCCGTTCAAAAGTCTGATTTTCTCTTTAAGAGTCAGACTGTTCAAAATGTTTTTTGTATTTGTTTCCATATTAAAAATTATAAACTAGACATAAGAAAAAGTGTAAAAAAATATTGTTGTATTTTTTTGTGTGCAATCTATTTTGCTGTGATATAATAAAATAGTTTATGACAAAAGCTGATTTTGAATCGATTCAGACAAAAATTAACTATACGTTTACTAATCCAAAACTTCTGGAGCAGGCTTTTACAACAAAGGCCTTTGCAATGGAAAATCCAGAGCGTGCTGATTATGAACTTTTGGAATTTTTTGGAGATAAGGTTTTAAGTTTTGTTCTGGCAAAAGAATATGCCGAATATTTTGGCAAAATCAAAAAAAAGCAGTTTTATTCTAAGGAAACTGAATGTTCTCTTACACAGCGCAATTGTGAATTAATAAGAAATGAAAATCTTTCAAAACGAATAGAGGAATCTAGCCTTAAGGCTTATGTGCAGAAACTTCCTTCTGAGCAGATTTTAGGTAAGCGCGAAGGTGATTTACTGGAATCAATTCTTGGCGCCGTAGCTGTTGATTCTAACTGGAATATAGAAGCTCTTCAAAAGGTTGTGGATGCAATATTGGTTCCGTCTGCTGATTTTGAAAAAAATGACTATCAGAAAGAAAGTTTTATTGTTATACTTAAAAACCTTTGCAGACGAACAGGAATCCAGATTACTAATTTTCAGATTAGTGCAGGTAAAGATAATTCCTATACTTCAAAATTGACAGTAGAATTTGATGGAACTGAAAAGAAATTCAGTCAGAAGGCAAAAACTGAAATTGGAGCAAAACTTAGCGTTGCCCGTGTGGCATATCTTTTTATTAAAAAATTCTGGCTTTATCAGCCTGCAGAAGAATGGATAGAAAATCCTGTAAGTCAGTTGAATTCTCTTCGTGTAGCAAAGTTGATTTTGAGTGTAAAATATGACTGCACGCAGGTTGTAAGCCAAAATGTAGCTTTGCCAGAAAAAACTTCTTCTAAAAACACAGTCTGGACTTGTACCTGCACTGTTGAACGCGGGGAAGGAAAGACTGTCGTCGTAGAAGTAGAAAAGTCTTCTCAGAAAAAGGC
>JAILHD010000068.1 GCA_024696155.1 Treponema sp.
ATTATGTCTGGCGAAAATGCAACTCCTACAGTTGGAAATGCTCTTCCTCTGAAAGCAATTCCAGTTGGTTTCACTATTCATAACATCGAGTTGACACTTGGTGCTGGTGGACAGCTTGTTCGCTCAGCTGGTGCTTCTGCTCAGATTTCTGGTAGTGAAGGTGACTATGTTATCGTTCGTTTGCCTTCTGGTGAAATGAGAAAAATCAACGGACGCTGCTATGCTACAGTCGGTGTTGTAGGAAACGAAGAACACATGAATGTTAAGCTTGGAAAAGCTGGTCACAGACGTTGGTTGGGTATCAGACCTACTGTTCGCGGTATGGCTATGAACCCTCATGATCATCCGCTTGGTGGTGGTGAAGGTGCCGGTAAAGGTCGTAACCCAGTTACTCCTTGGGGACAGCCTTGTAAAGGTTACCAGACACGCAACAAACGTAAGACATCTAGCAATTTCATTGTTAGCCGTCGTAAGAAGAAGTAGTTGCATAGGAGATAACTGTGTCAAGATCTGTTAAAAAAGGACCTTTCGTAGAGAAATCTCTTTACAAAAAGGTTCAGGCAATGAATAAAGAAGCAGACAGAAAAATGATTAAAACATATTCTCGCTGCTCAACAATCATCCCAGAAATGGTAGGTAATACTATTTCTGTTTATAATGGTAAATCATGGATTCCTGTATATGTTACAGAAAACCTGGTAGGTCATAAACTTGGTGAATTTGCACCAACTCGTACTTATCACGGCCATGGTGGTTCAGACAAATCTGCCGGAAAAGGCAAATAATAGGTGGATATTATGGCTGAGAAAAAAGGTTATGTAGCCACTACAAAATTCCTTATTGCATCACCAACAAAGGTTCGCCCTGTTGCTAATGTAATTAAACAGAAGTCCTATTCGGAAGCTATGGCAATTCTTGCTAATATGCCACAGAAAGGTGCAGGTCTTATCAGCGCTACTTTGAAGTCAGCTGCTGCTAACGCACTTAATTTGAATAGCAAGTTAGATGAAGATATGCTTTACGTTAAAGAAATCAGAATCGACGAAGGTCCAAGACTTAAGAGAGTTTGGTTCCGTGCTCGTGGACGCGCTGATCAGCTTTTGAAACGTATGTGCCATATTACCGTTGTCGTTGACGAAAAGGCGGGGGAATAAAGTGGGACAGAAAGTAAATCCAATTGGTTTGCGCTTGGGCGTAAACAAAACATGGCAGTCACGCTGGTATGCTGATCCACGTGAATATGCAGATTTAGTTTTGGAAGATATCAAAATCCGTAAACTGGTTTCAGAACTTCCAGAATGTAAAAATGCTGATATTGCTGAAATTGAAATTGTACGCCATCCACAGCGCGTTACAATCGTAATTCATACAGCTCGTCCTGGTGTTATTATTGGTGTAAAAGGTGCTTCAATCGAAAAGATTAGCGCTGACATCCAGAAACAGCTTACAAAGAAAGTTCAGATCAAGATTAAGGAAATTAAACGTGCTGATTTGAACGCTTCTTTGATAGCACAGAACATCGGTCGTCAGCTTTCTGGCCGTGGTTCATTCCGCAAGGCTATGAAACAGGCTGTAAGCAATGCAATGCGTGCTGGTGCACAGGGTATTAAAGTTCGTGTAAGTGGTCGTCTTGGCGGTGCTGATATGAGCCGTACAGAAGAACACAAAGAAGGACGTGTACCTCTTCACACACTTCGTGCTGATATCGACTATGGAACATTCGCAGCTCTTACTACATACGGTAAAATCGGTGTAAAAGTATGGGTTTATAACGGAATGAACTATGGTATTGAACGCAACGAAGATGCCGGTCAGCTTGTAAAGAAGCCAAGACGTAATCGTCTAGCTGCAGACAAGGCTGAAGGTGCAGAACCTAAAAAGGCAAGGAGTTAGTTATGCCACTGAGTCCTAAAAGAGTTATTCACCGTAAGGTACAGCGTGGTCGCGAAAAGGGCAACGCTACACGTGATAATACAATTGACTTTGGCGAGATTGCTTTGGTTGCAATGGAACCAACATGGCTTGATGCTCGTGTAATCGAGGCAGCCCGTGTTGCTATCAACCGTAAGCTTGAACGTAAAGGTAATGTTTGGATTCGTATTTTCCCAGACAAGCCTATTACAAAAAAGCCTGCTGAAGTTCGTATGGGTAAGGGTAAAGGTGCTCCAGATCATTGGGCAGCTGTTATCAAACCTGGTATGATTTTGTTTGAAATTGGTGGTGTTGATCTTGAAGTTGCTCACAGAGCTTTGGAACTTGCAAGCGATAAACTTCCAGTTATTACAAAAATCGCATATAAGCCAACAAAAGACTAGGAGGAAATAAGATGGCTGATTCAAAGAAAAAGAATGACAAAGAACTGTCTTATAAAGAACTAGTTGCTAAACGTGATGAGCTTAAGAGAGAATACATGGATCTCCGCTTTAAGATGGTAGTATCTCATGTAGATAACCCGTTGCAGAAACGTACAATCCGTCGTGAAATTGCACGTTTGAACACATTTATTCGTCAGAAAGAAATTGCTGGCGAGAATAAATAGGAGCTGAACCGTGGCAGAAAATACTGTTCAGACTGTAAAGGCTGCAAAAAGATCTTTTACTGGGCTTGTTACAAGTGAAAAAATGGATAAAACCATTGTTGTAACAGTTACAACAAAAAAGATGGATCGTCTTTACAAGAAATATGTTACTAGATCAAAGAAATACATGGCTCATGACGAAACAAATGATGCACATGTAGGCGATACTGTTCGTATTGTAGAATGCAGACCACTCAGCAAAAATAAATGCTGGCGTCTTGCAGAAGTTGTTGAAAGAGCAAAATAAGCTAAGGAGTTAATGAATTATGATTCAGATGCAATCTTGTATGACAGTTGCTGATAACTCTGGAGCAAAAATTGCTCAGTGTATCAAAGTTATCGGTGGTTCACACCGCAGATACGCTGGTATCGGCGACATCGTAGTAGTAGCTATCAAAGATGCTATTCCTACATCTACAATCAAAAAGGGTGCTATTGAAAAGGCTGTAATTGTACGCCAGGCAAAGGAATACCGCCGCCCTGATGGAACTTACATTCGTTTTGATGATAACGCTTGTGTTATTGTTGACGACAGCAAGAACCCTAAAGGAAAACGTATTTTTGGACCTGTAGCTCGCGAGCTTCGTGATATGGACTTTATGAAGATCATTTCACTCGCTCCAGAGGTTCTTTAAGGAGAAAATGAGATGTTAGTAAAATCAAAAATCCGTAAAGGCGATACAGTAGAAGTACTTGCTGGAAAAGATAAGGGAAAACGCGGAGAAGTTGTTCGCGTAAACCTTAAAAAAGAAGCAGTAATAGTATCTGGTGTAAACATTGTTAAAAAGGCAATGAAAAAGAGAAGTCAGCAGGACCAGGGCGGTATCGCTGAGGTTGAGGCTCCTCTCAATATTTCTAATGTTGGAATCGTATGTAAAAAATGCGGTAAACCAGTTAGAATTGGTTACAAAATCGACGGCGACAAGAAAGTTCGCGTTTGCCGTAAATGTGGAGATATCTTGTAATGGATAATTACGTACCTCGGCTTAAGAAAGTCTATAAAGACGAAATCGCACCGGCTCTTAAAAAAGAGTTCAGCTACACAACTCCGATGCAGATTCCTGCAATCAAGAAAGTTGTTGTAAGTATGGGTGTTGGTGAAGCTCTCACAAATAAGAAACTCCTTGATGCCGCAGTTACTGACTTGACTGCTATTACTGGTCAGAAAGCTGTAAAAACTAGAGCTAAGAAGAGTATTGCTAACTTTAAACTTCGTGAGGGTAATGAAGTTGGTGCAATGGTAACATTGCGTGGTAACATCATGTATGAGTTCCTTGACCGCCTTATCAACGTTGCTCTCCCACGTGTAAAAGACTTCCGTGGAATTAAAGCTACTGGTTTCGATGGTCATGGAAATTTCTCTCTTGGTATTACTGAGCAGATTATTTTCCCAGAAATTGATTTCGATAAGATCGTTAAAATTGCTGGTATGAATATTACTGTAGTAACTAGCGCAAAGACAGACGCTGAAGCAAAATCTTTGCTTACCAAGTTCAACATGCCGTTCAGAAAGTAGGTGAAGTATGGCAAAGAAATCAATGATTATTAAAGCAGCCCGCAAACAGAAATATTCTACACGCGAATACAATCGCTGTCAGATTTGCGGTCGTCCACGTGGATATTTGCGCAAGTTTAAGATGTGTCGTCTTTGCTTCCGCAAATTGGCAAGTGAAGGTCAGCTTCCTGGCGTTACAAAATCTAGTTGGTAGGGGGATAAAATGAGTGCATCAGATCCAGTAGCAGACATGCTTACAAAGGTTCGGAATGCGGCTGTTGCCCGCCACGAGAAAGTAGATGTTCCAGCTTCTAAGCTGAAGCTCGAAATCGTGAAGATTCTGAAAACTGAAGGATATATTAAAAACTTCAAAAAGGTTCAGGAAGACGGAAAGAATACTCTCCGTATCTTCTTGAAGTATGATGATGAGAATAATCCGGTAATCCATGGTGTTAAGAAAATCTCTACACCAGGTCGCCGTGTTTATTCTGGTTATAAAGATTTGCCACGTGTTTACAACGGATACGGTACAATCATCGTTTCAACTTCTGCTGGTGTTACAACTGGTAAGAAAGCTTCTGAAAAGATGGTTGGTGGTGAATTAGTTTGCACAATCTGGTAATAGGGGGAAGAGATGTCTAAAGTAGGTAAACTTCCTGTTGCTATTCCAGCAGGTGTAACAGTAACTGTTGCTAACAATGTAATGACAGTAAAAGGTCCTAAAGGTGAACTTAAACAGCCATTTAGCAGCAACATTAAAATTGATGTTCAGTCAAACGAGGCTTTTCTTACAACTTTGAACGATACAAAACAGGCTGGTGCTGATCACGGTCTTTACAGAAGTCTTCTTAATAACATGGTTAAAGGTGTTTCTGAAGGCTTTACAAAGACATTGGTAATCACTGGTGTAGGTTATCGTGCAGAAGTTAAAGGCAAAGAACTTGTTATGAACCTTGGTTATTCAAGCGACTATATTGTTATCATTCCTAACGGTGTAACAGTTGCTACAACTCCAGATGGAAAAGTAACTATTACTGGTATTGATAAACAGTTGGTTGGTGAATTCAGCTCTCAGATTCGTAAGTTGCGCAAACCTGAACCTTACAAAGGAAAAGGTATTCGCTACGACAACGAAGTTATCCGCCGCAAGGTTGGTAAGACTGGTGTAAAATAAGGTGAAGCTATATGTTTAAGAAACTGAACGATAAAGACAGAAAACGCTTGCACAGAAAGATTCACATCCGCAAGACTCTTCGCGGATCTGCAGACAGACCAAGAATGACTGTTACTCGCAGTAACAAGAATATTTCTGTTCAGGTAATTGACGACGATGAAGGTAAAACTTTAGCTTCTATTTCTACTTTGGAAAAAGAATTTGCAGGTCTTAAGCCAAATACTGAAGGTGCTGCAAAACTCGGTGAAGCTATTGGAGCTCGTCTTAAGGAAAAGAAGATTACTAAGATCGTTTTTGATCGAAACGGATATCTTTACCATGGTGTTGTAAAAGCACTCGCTGATGGCGCTCGTAAAGCCGGAATTGAATTCTAGGAGTTTGAAATGGAAGAACATCAGAAAAAATTTGATAAAGATCCAAAAGAGAAAGAGTTCGTAGAAAAACTCGTAACTCTCAACAGAACTTGTAAGACTGTAAAGGGTGGACGTCGTATGTCTTTCTCTGCTCTTACAATTGTTGGTGATCAGAAAGGTCGTGTAGGATACGGACTTGGTAAAGCTAATGACGTATCTGAAGCAATCAAGAAGAGTATCGATAAGGCTAAACGTAACCTTGTTGTACTCCCTCTTAAGAATGGTACTTTGCCACACGAAGTTCTTGGTAAATACAAGAGTTCTTCAGTTTTGTTGAAACCAGCTTGTTCCGGTACTGGACTTATCGCTGGTGGTACTGTTCGTGCAATTATGGATGCTGCAGGTGCTACTGACTTGATTTCTAAATCACTTGGTTCAAGCTCTGCTGTAAACGTAGTTCGCGCTACTTTCGACGCAATCGTAAATATTATGGATGCAAAGAAAGTTGCTGCTAACAGAGGTAAAACTCTTGACGAGTTGTGGGGTTAATGTATGGCACAGATTAAAGTTACATTAATTAAAAGCGTAATTGGTCAGAAACCAGAGAAAAAAGCAACTGTAAGAAGCCTTGGTCTTAAGAAGATTCATTCTTCTAATACTCTTGAGGCTACAGATGCTGTAAAAGGTATGGTTGCTGCTGTATCTCATTTAGTTAAAGTTGAGGAGATCTAAAATGGCAGAATATAATCCAATTCTTAGCGCTCCTCAGGGTGCTAATAAAAAGCCTAAGCGTGTTGGTCGTGGTTCATCTTCTGGACTCGGTACAACAGCTGGTAAAGGTAACAAAGGTCAGCAGTCACGTACAGGAACTAGCGTACCATACGTTGGTTTCGAAGGCGGACAGATGCCTCTTTACAGACGTATTGCTCACAAAGGTTTCTCAAACTATCCTTTCAAGAAAGAATATGTTTGCATTAATCTTGATCAGCTCGAAGCTAAATTCAACGATGGTGAAACAGTAAACAAAGAATCTTTGGTTGCAAAGGGATTTGTTTCTAAGAAAGCATCTGAAAAAGCTTTGATTAAGATTCTTGGTAATGGCGACATTACAAAGAAACTTACAGTTGAAGCAAACAAAGCTTCTGCATCAGCAAAGGCTAAAATTGAAAAGGCTGGCGGTTCAGTAAAAGTTACTGATGACGCTGCTGAAAGCAACAAGTAGAAGCGGAGTTAAAACATGGCAAGCAATCCAATCGTAAATATGTTTAGAGTTAAAGAGCTTAGAGATCGTTTGTTTTTTACATTGCTTATTTTGGCAGTGTTCAGACTTGGAAGCGTTCTTACAATTCCAGGAATTGACGCAAATGTTCTTATTAAGTACTTTGACGACCTTGCATCTCAAAATAAAAATGCATTCGCAAGCTATATGGACTTCTTTGTTGGAGGAGCATTCTCTAACTTCTCTATATTTATGCTTGGTGTAATGCCTTATATTTCAATGCAGATTATCATGCAGCTTGCTGTGATTATTTTCCCATCTCTTAAACGCATCTCTCAAGAGGATGGTGGACAGCGAAAGATTGCGTCTTACACACGCTTTGGAACAATAATCGTATGTTTGATTCAGTCTTTCGGTGTTACTGTTTATGCAAACAGTATCCCTGGATGTATTATGTTGGACAATCAGCTTGCATTCAAATTGCTTGCAATGCTGACTGTTACAACAGGATCTATGGTTACTGTTTGGCTGGGAGACCAGATTACAGCTCGTGGTATTGGAAATGGTATTTCAATGATGATTTTTGCAGGTATCGTTGCACGCCTTCCTAACGCAATTATTGAGTTAGGACAGAAAGTTTCTAACAACGAGATTCAGCTTGTATTTGTCATCCTTGTTATTATCATGTTTGTTGCTATTATTGGTTTGGTAATTTACGAAGAATCAGGTCAGAGAAAAATTCCTGTTCACTATGCAAAACGCGTAGTTGGACGCAAAATGTACGGTGGTCAGACTACTTACATTCCGTTTAAAGTAAACCCTTCAAACGTAATTCCTTTGATTTTTGCTTCTTCTATTCTTACTCTTCCATTAACACTTGCATCAACATTTGCACAGAGCCAGAACGCTGCTAAGTGGGTTGGTACACTTTCACGCATTTTGACTCCAAATGGCGTTTGGTATAATGTTTTGTTAGTTATTCTTATCATTTTCTTTGCATACTTCTACACTCAGGTAACCCTGAACCCTACAGAAATTGCAAAAAATATTCGAGAAAATGGCGGATCTATTCCGGGTGTTCGTACCGACAAAACCGAAGAATATCTTACAAAAATATTGAATAGACTTATATTACCAGGTTCATTGTTCCTTGCATTGATTGCAGTTATCCCTACAGTGATTCAGCACTTGTTCGGATTCCCTCAGTCAATTTCAATGCTCATGGGTGGAACTTCATTGATCATTATGGTTGGTGTTGATCTTGATACAATGAGTCAGGTTGAAGCTCTTTTGAAGATGCATCATCATGAAGGTCTTACTAAAAAGGGCAAAATCCGATCACGAAGTCTCTAAGTAAGTTATTACAAACTTTTAAAAATTTCGTGAATTCCTAGTAGAACAGAAATGGGAATATGTGATATAGTATCTTTTACCGAATTGCTCTCATTGCGAGGTGCTTAAGATTCGGTAAAATATTCTCATGGGGGCTTTTATATGAAAGTACGAACCAGTGTAAAACCTATCTGTGATAAATGTAAGGTTATCAAGAGAAACGGTATCATCCGTATTATTTGTGATAATCCAAAACATAAGCAGAGACAGGGCTAAGGAGTAACAGATGGCTCGAATCGCGGGTGTAGATATCCCTAACAAACATTTAGGTACCGCATTAACTTACATTTACGGTATCGGCCGTTCAGCGGCAGCAAAAATTTGCGAAGCAGCTAAAATCGATCCTATGAAAATGGCTAATGACCTGACACAGGATGAAGTTGGTAAAATTCGTGAAGTTATTGATAGAGACTATAAGGTAGAAGGTCGTCTTCGTTCAGAAATCGGTCTTAATTTAAAACGTCTTATGGATATTGGATGCTATCGTGGTCTTCGTCATAAGAGAGGTCTTCCAGTACGCGGACAGCGCACTAGAACAAATGCTCGTACTCGTAAGGGTAAGAAGAAGACTGTTGCTAATAAGAAAAAGGCATAAGACAGAGGTTAAATAATGGCTACCGTTAAAAAGCGAAAGGAAAAGAAGAGCGTATTCGAAGGTAATATTTATATCCAGGCTACGTTCAATAACACTATCGTAACTGTAACTGACTTGAAAGGAAATGCTCTTTCATGGGCTTCTTCAGGTGGACTTGGATTCCGTGGAGCTAAAAAATCAACTCCATTTGCCGCTCAGTCTGTTTGTGAAACAGCAGTGCAGAAAGCAGCAAGTTATGGTTTGCGTGAAGTACATGTATATGTAAAAGGACCGGGAATGGGTCGCGAAAACGCTATCCGTTGTCTTGGCGCATTGGGATTAAAAGTAAAATCAATCTCGGATGTTACTCCAATTCCTCATAACGGATGTCGTCCAAGAAAGACACGCCGTATGTAGGTTTATTTGCAATTTTTCTTTGACCAGAAAGATTGCAAATATAGGGTAAATATCAGATTAGGTAAGGAGTTCGGATGGCTCGCAAAAATTTGCTTAAAGGTTTTAAGAAGCCTAAGGGCATTTCATTTGAACACATCAGTACAAATCCAAATTACGGTAAGTTTACCGCATATCCTTTTGAAACAGGGTTTGGTACAACAGTTGGTAACACTCTTCGTAGAGTATTACTTTCGTCAATTCAGGGTTATGCTATTACTTCTATTCGTATTACAACTTACGATGAGAATGGAATTTCTCATGTAATTTCTAGCGAATTTGAAGCAATTCCACACGTTTCAGAAGATACTCTTGAAATTATCAATACTCTGAAAATGATTCGTCTTCGTTTGCCAAATGATGTTGAACAAGACACAATCAACTACGAATTCAAAGGACCTGGCGTTGTAAAGAGCGAAGACTTCGCAAAAGAAGGACAGCTCGAAATCATGACAGAAGGCACAACTGTCTTCACAATGATGGAAGGCGCTCACTTGGATCTTGAAATTCAGGTTGATTTGGGAAGAGGATATGTTCCTGCTGAGACAAATGAGCATTACATCGAAATTGTTGGTACAATTCCAATGGATGCAATTTTTACTCCAGTTCCTAAAGTAAAGTATTCTATTGAGCCATGTCGTGTTGGTCAGCGTAATGACTACGATAAATTGGTTCTTGAAATCTGGACAGATGGAACTATTGACCCTGAAGACGCTTTGGCAGAAGCTGCTAAGATTGCTAAAGATCACTTTGCAATTTTTGTAAACTTCAATGACAAGGATGTTATCGGATCTGACGAGGGTGACGAAGGAGATGAAAGTATTCAGAAACTTTTGAACACTCCTGTTGAGGAACTTGAACTTTCCGTACGTTCATCAAATTGTTTGAGAAAAGAAAATATCCGTACAATTGGTGAATTGACACGTAAGACAGAAGATGATATTGCCAAAACAAGAAACTTTGGTAAAAAATCACTCCAGGAAATTATTGAAAAACTCCAGGAATGGAATTTAACTCTTGGAATGACAGATTACAGTCATCTTAAGAATGCTGCTAATGTAAAGAAGCAGAAGGAAGAAAACGATGAATCATAGAAATGGTTTTAATCCGCTTTCACGAACAACAGCACACCGCCGTGCTATGTCAAGAAATATGGTAACTTCTCTCTTCAGATATGAGAGAATTACTACAACTAAATCTAAGGCTCTTGAAGTAAGAAAATCAGCTGAAAAGCTCATTACTAGAGCAAAGGTAGATTCAGTTCATAATCGTCGTGAAGTAGCAAAGTTCATTCAGGATGAAAAAATCTTGAATAAGCTTTTTACAGAAATTGGTCCACGCATGAAAGAGCGTAACGGTGGATATACTCGTGTTCTTAAACTTGGTTTCCGCCAGGGTGACGCTGCTGATGTTGTAATTCTTGAATTAGTTGATTACAAGCTCGATACAGAAGCTAAAGAAACTAAAGAAGAGAAAAAGCCTGCTAAAAAAGCAGCAAAAGCAAAGACTGAAGCTAGCGGTGAAGCAAAGGCAAAAAAAGCTCCTGCTAAAAAAGCTGCAGCTAAGAAAGAAGAGCCAAAGGCTGAGTAAGCTCAGGCTTTATAATTTAGGAGTTAGATATGTCAAAGAACCACCGCGGATCTGGAATTCGTTCATTGCCTGCTAAAGGAAAAGGAACTTGCGCTATCTGTGGAAAAACAGATATTAAAGTTCTTTACGAAAAAGATATCGATGGCAAAACAGTAAAGATCTGTAAATTCTGTAATGCTAATTTGAAGAATAAGGCTAAGAAAGAAGCTCGTGCTGCTAAACCAGCTGAGGCTGCTTCTGAAGCTCCTGCTGAATCAGCAGAGTAATTTATTCTTAAATTACACACAATCCGTCCTTTCTGATGGGGGCGGATTTTTTTTTATTTAACTCGTAGTATTAAAATGTTTTTATAAGTTTTAATATAAAATTCTTGCTTGATTGGTAACCATGAGTTAAAATTAATTGATATATGGGCATTGAGAATACTACCAAAATTTCAAGATATTACGATTATTTCCGCGATAAAGAAGTTGTTTTCACAAAAGCCAATTTGATCTTTTTGCGAATGGACCCTCGACAAATTTACTTAAAATGTAACGGAGGGCAGTGGCCTTGTATCATCAATTCTACATCTTTACAGGTTGCAAAAGTAATTGTTGGAACTTCCAGCGGTGCCTATGTTGAAATTAACAAAAAGAAAGAGACACCAGTCAGCCTTAGATTTTGTTTTATTGACGAAGATGGCTCTCCTATATTCTTCTTTGTCAATTGTACTGTAACAGAAATTAAGCCATATCAGGGATCTAATGAGCTTGCAATTGTTACTTTAACTTTTACTCAGCGTCCGCCTGATGATTTGATCGCAAGAATTGGTGAGTTTGTTGAAGTAAATGAAAACTTTAATATTCGTAAGGAAGAGCGCATTGCAATCAATAAAAATTCGATGCGCGAACTTGGAATTTTAAAAGAAGAATCTGTAATTTTTATTGCAAATGTTCCTCGTCGTTGTATTTTAAAAGATGTTTCTTTTGGCGGGGCACGTGTAATGCTTTTGGGTATTCCAAAGTTTTTACAGGATAAAATTGTTCAGTTAAGACTTTTATTTTCTGATACCAATGAGCAGGTTGCTCTTAATGGTTCGATTGTAAATGCTGTGTTTATGGAAGGTCGTAAGGATATTTCTATTGTGAATATTCAGTTTAATCCGAACGAAATTCCAATGAGCTACAAGTTCCATATAAACCGATATATCACTTCTTATCAAAAGAAGATTATTGAAAATCAGATGAAGAATGCTGAGGCTGCTGCAAAGGCCGCAGAAGAAGAAGCTAAAAAGGCAGAAGAAGCTAAGGCAGCACGTGAAAAGAAAATTGCAGAGAGTATGGCTGCAGAAAAAGAAGGCGAAAAGAATGCCGCTCTTGCAAAGGCTGCTGCTAATGCTGGAGAATCAGCTGAAAAACCAGAGGAAGGAACAACTTCTAATGAAAATGCAGAAAATAATGCTCCTGCAACAGAGGCTTCTGAAGCTTCCGATTCTGGTGAAAAGAAATCTGAGAAAAAGGCTTCTGAAGGTTCTGATGAAGTAATTGATACAGAAGGTCATGAATTTATTAAGAGTGCAGCGGAAGAAAAGGCTGAAACATTAAAATCAAAACTTGATAATCAGCTTGAATCTACAATTGCTAATGCTACTGATATTTCTTCAACTGCCGAAAATTCTAATCCAAACTTATAAAATATTTGACCTTTACGCTTAAAATAAGTATTTTAATTAAACATCTCTAATTAATTTTATAAGGAATAATTATGAATCCTTCAAATCCTTTGGAATCGGTATTTTATATCAGTATTCCTGAAAATTTTGTTGCTTCTGATGAAGCTTTTAAGATTGATCCAAAAATTATGCTTCCTGTTCAGAAAAAGCCGGATGAGGCTCCTGGAAGCTTTAATCCATCAGAAATAACAACTGAACAGATTCTTGCTGGAATTTTAACTGTACTTGCTTATGACAAAAAAAATGAACATCTGGATTATTACCGCAGCATTATTAAAAAGGTAAAGCCAGATATTAAAAAGGAACTTTGTGAAGCTGCAATTCTTAAAACTAAGAATGAAGATTTTGACCTTGCAGAAGAAATCTTTTTGGCTTTGAACGGCCTTGATCCAGAAGATTCTGCAATCATTTTAAATCTTGCCTTGTTCCTTGATCAGCGTGCAGATTCTTACCGTAACTCTGGCCTTAATGAAGACGCAGATGCTTATGATAACGATGCCGGGGAATATTATGCCAGCGCTATGAATGCAGAGCCTCCTCTTCCTGATGCCTTCTTTAATGCAGGTTTCTATTACATGAAGCAGCATAAATATCGTGAAGCAAAAGATGTCTTTGAAACATACATTGCCCTTACTTGTGATGTAAGCGATGATGAGCTTGGCGAAAACGGTATTTACAAAAAAGAACGCGCACAAGAAATTCTTGATAATATTAAAAATCAAAATATGGATGATGAAGCGTTCCGTGCTGCTTATGATTTTATTTCTAAAGGTCAGGAAGAAAAGGGCCTTGAAGAAATCAGACGCTTTTTGCAGAACAATCCTAAGGTTTGGAATGCATGGTTTATGCTGGGGTGGGGACTTCGTCGTCTTGAACGCTACAATGATGCAAAGATGGCATTCCTGGAAGCATTAAAATGTGGTGGTGATTGTAATTCTGACACATACAATGAATTGTCTTTGTGTTATGTTCAGGAAAAGGCTTTTGGCGAAGCAAAAGATGCACTTTTAAAAGCTATGGCAATTGAACCTGAAAGTACAAAGATTATTTCTAATCTTGGATATCTAGCGCTTGCTCAGGGAAACAAAGAAGAAGCTAGAAAATTCTTTACAACTGTTCTTGAGTATGATGCAAATGACAGAATTGCAGCTGCAGAATTGATGAAACTGGAACAGGAATAATTTTTTATAAAAGGCGTTTTGTCTAAAAACTGATAAAACGCCTAATAAAATTCTCGCAAATAAGAACTTTTAAAGTTATAATTATTTTATCTTTCAAAAGTTTAAGGAGCGGGGTTTTGTTACATTTACAGGTTAACAAATTTCAGGCAGGTGCCTACATAATTGTAGAAGGCAAAGAAAATAATGACCACTTTTATATTATTCAAAGTGGAAATGTAATCTGCCAGAAAGGTGCAAACGGTGTAAAAACCCGACTTGGGGCAGGAGACTTTTTGGGTGTTGTTTCCTGCTTTGCTAACCGCCCTCAAATTGAAACTATAATTGCTGAATCTGATGTAATTGCTATTTCTGTTCAGAGAAGCCAGTATTCAGATTTAATTGTTAACAATACCCCGGTTGCTCTAAAAATAATCAAAACATTTGCAAGTCGCATGCGTTATATGAATGAACAGCTTACTAAGCTAACATTACATAAAATTGAAAGCGACAATTATGATCATGTTTATCATATAGCTCAATATTACGAAAAAATGGCTAAATATGATGTGGCTGTGTTCGGTTACTATCAGTATTTAAAAACAAAGCCAACAGGGCTTTATCTTATTCCGGCTCAGGAAAAATTTAAGGCTTTAAAGCCAAAAACTCATGCTGTTTATTTTGAATCAACTCCAGATATGACGCGTCAATATCCTGCTGAAACAATGATTTTTTCTGAATCAACTGCAGGAGCTGAGATGTTTATTATTCAGGGCGGACAGGTTTCTATTACAAAAATTGTAAACGGAAACGAAGTTGTTCTGGCGGTTTTGAATAAGGGTGACATGTTTGGAGAGATGGCGCTTTTGGAAAATAAGCCGCGTTCGGCAAGTGCAATTGCAAAAACCAACTGTACGCTGATGGTTATAAATCGTCATAACTTTAATACTATGGTTAGCACTCAGCCGCAGTTGATTTCTCGTCTTACAACAACTTTAGGCGAACGATTATGGTCAATGTATCGTCAGCTTGATAATGCAAATATTCAAAATCCGCTCGATAAGATGATTGATATGTTAAGTCTTCAATTAGAAAAAGTTCATACGGATTTTAATACAATCGGTACCAAGCAGAAGCAGACCGATTTTACTGTAAAAGAGCTTGCTACAATGTGTGGTCTTGATGAAATAAAAACTTTGCAGGGAATTTCTGAATTTCTTAATGATCCGCGTTTTAAGCTTACTGACGGTAAGATTTTTATCAAGGACATTACAGAAGTATACAGGGCATCTCTGTATGCAAGAAAGCATATTAATTTCTAAATATAAGTTTTTATCCTCCGATAATTAAAGCATGAAAAATTCAAAAAGCTTTCTGCTGATTTTCTCTGTATTTTTTATATTTCCTCTTGTGGCTGAAAATTCACTTCCCAGAGGTTTTAAAGATATTCAGCTTGGTATGAATGTTGATGAAGCAAAAGAAGCTCTTAAAAAAGATACAGATTTTGGTTATCACGGAGAAAGGGATGTTTCTTTGCTTCCTGGTGAAAATCGTGTTCTTATAGAAACTGATTCAGAGAGAGGACTTGGTTCAAACTTTCTTACAAGGTGCTGGTTTCAGTTTTCAAATGATTCTTTGTACATCATAACTATTAATCTTAATCGCAGCCGTGTTGATTATTACAGTGTTTTTACAACTCTTAAAGAGAAATATGGTGAGCCTGAAAATATTACTCCGCAGATGGCAACCTGGAAAAATGATGCAGTTACTATGACTCTTGAAAAACCGCTTACACTTAAATATATTGACAATGAGGTTTTTAAAAGCCTTCAAAATTCTTCAAACATCGCGCCTTCTGGACGGGAAATTACACAACAGATGTTTTTGGATAAACTATGATGATTAAAAATAATAAAAAAAGATTTGTATTTTTGGCTGTATTTTTTATGATTTTACAGCCTTTTTTTGTATTTTCTAAACAGCTGAAAAAATCTGACATTACAATTGTTCGTCAGGATGGTACTTATATCACTTGTAATTGTGAGCTTGCAATTAAGCCTGAAGAACGTAACTTTGGTTTTATGCAGCGAAAAAATATTCCAGATGGAACAGGAATGATTTTTATATTTGAAAAAGAGCAGATTCTTTCTTTCTGGATGAAAAATACTCCGCATCCGCTTTCTATTGCGTTTATTGATTCACGTGGAAAAATCAGAAATATTTATGATATGAAGCCGTTTAGTCTGGCTTCTACACAGAGTACTGTTTCCTGTCGTTATGCACTGGAAGTTCCTCAAGGCTGGTTTAAAAAAAATAATATTCAGACTGGTGATGTGATAAAGCTGGATTTTTAAGCGTCAGTTTTATAAGACAAAAATTATTTCGCTTTCCAGATCAAAGCCAAACTTTTCTTTTACTTTTTGCTGGGCAAGTTCAACAAGGGCTTTTACATCTGCGGCACGTGCATTTTCCACATTGATAATAAAGTTTCCGTGGAATGGAGCAATTTGTGCTCCACCAATCTGAGTGCCTTTTAATCCGCATTCGTCAATCAGTTTTCCGCTTGGGGCTCCAAAGTCGTGATTGTTTTTGAAGACAGAACCTGCGCTTGGGTATTTAAAATGGCCTTTTTCCAGGCGTTCCAAAGTGTATTTTCGGCTTCGTTTGGCAATCTGCATTTTAGCATCGCCATGAAGGCGTTTTAAGAGAAATGTTACTGTTGTTACGAAACGCTTATTATTCTGAAATGGTGATTTTTTGTAATCCCATTCGGATAAATTTATGCAATCATGGTGAAGGGGAATGTCTGGATCAGAATAATCCATCCAGGTGTAATAAAAAATAATTTCAGAAATGGATTTTTCAAAGCAGCGGGCATTCATAAAAGCGGCACCGCCTACAGTTCCTGGGAGGCCTGCAAATTCTTCTGCACCAGTTAAATCATTTTTAATGCAGAAATCTACAAGCTGTGCCATTGGAGTGCCTGAAAAACAGGTAACAAGTACATCATCCTTCTGGAAGTTGTATGGTTCAAAATCTTCCGGAAGGTCGCCTTTTGGAAAAATCATTGCGTCGCTGAAGTTTCTGGAAGAAAGAATTACACCGTTATAATCATCATCAGGGAAAACAAGGTTAGAAGCTCCGCCTGTAATAAAAAATGGAAGTTTCTGTGCAAGAATGCGGCGAAGGGTAAGCTGGAAGGAATAATAGTCAGTTGGGGCAACAAAAACGCGGGCATTTGCACCAATCTTAAAAGTAGATTTTTGGGCAAGAGGTTCGTTTTCTGTTATAGTGCCCTTAAAATTATCGTGATTTTTTATGTATTCTACAAAGCCTGAAAAATCTTCCATATTTCTTAAGTTTAATGAAAATTTTGATTCAGGGCAAACGTATAAAAGATTTATCTAAAAATATGGCTCCCGGTTGCAAAGTGGGATTCAGAACCGCGCAATATTGCGCTACAAGCTGATTGTTGCATAGAAACTATGGAACTGACCGCTTTCGCGGTCACAACAATCAGAGTGTTTCTGAATCCCACTTTGCTCCCTCGCGCTGGTTTTACTAAAATATATTATGCGTTTGCCCTGAGCATAGATTTTAGGTATAATGAACTAATTTAGAGGTAAAAAATGAGTTTGAGATTGTATAACACTATGGGACGCAAAATGGAGGATTTTCATCCGGTTACAGAAGGCCATGTAGGTTTTTATGGCTGTGGTCCTACAGTTTACAATTATGCGCATATCGGAAATCTTCGCGCTTATGTTTTTTTGGACATTCTTGATAAGACTTTGACTTTGCTTGGATATGACATCAAGCACGTAATGAATATTACTGACGTTGGACATTTGACCGGTGACGGCGATGACGGTGAAGATAAGATGAAAAAATCTGCTGAAGAGCGCCATCAGTCGGTTCTGGAAGTTGCACGTTTTTATACAGACGCTTTTATGAAGGATATCGATGCCCTTAATATCCGTCACCCGGACGTAATCTGTAAGGCAACTGAGCATATCCCGGAAATGATTGAGCTGATTAAAAAGATTGAGGCAAACGGTCATACCTATATGGCCGGCGGAAATCTTTATTTTGATATTTCGACTTTCCCTGATTACGGAAAACTTGCAAACCTTAATCTTGATGAACTTAAGGCCGGAGCCGGAAAACGCAAGGTTGTAGTTGTTGATGAAAACAAGCGCAACCCTGGCGACTTTGTTCTCTGGTTTACAAACTCAAAATTTGAAGAACAGGCTATGACCTGGGATTCTCCATGGGGACGCGGATATCCTGGCTGGCATATTGAATGTTCTGCAATGAGCATGAAATATCTTGGAAAGCACATTGATATCCACACTGGTGGAATTGACCACGTGCCTGTTCACCACACAAACGAAATTGCCCAGAGTGAAGGAAGCTTTACTGCTGAAGAGGCTGCTCAGGGACCTTGGGTAAAATACTGGCTGCACAACGAGTTTTTGATTCTTGAAGGCGGAAAGATGAGTAAGTCCAGCGGACATTTTATTACTCTTCAGACTTCTCTGCCGGCAGAAAAGGGCTTCAGCCTTAAAGACAAAGGATTTGAGCCTCTTGATTACCGCTTCTTCCTGCTTGGCGGTCACTACAGAAAGCAGTTGATTTTTAGCCTTGATGCCCTTGAATCTGCTAAGAACGGACGTGCGGCTTTGAATCAGCGTGTTTCAAAACTGATTGCACGTGCAAATGATGAAGAAAAACTTGGACTTACAAAAGAAAACTTTGCAGATGTCCTTGGAAAAATTAATTACAACAGCGAAAACTTTGAAAAGTTTAAGCAGGGCTTGGAAAACGACCTTGCAACTCCTGTTGCCATGGCTGCAATCCAGAAGGAAGCTCAGGCAAAGAGCGGTGTAAAGGCTTCTGATGCTTTGAGTGCAATCCTTAAGATGGATGCAGTTTTAAGCCTTGATGTAATTAAAAACGCTTTTGATGTTCTTGATAAACAGCAGAAGATTAATTCAGCTCCTGCAGCTGATGATCACGCCGGTGACCCGGAGGCAGAAGAGATTAATGCTCTGGTAGCTGAGAGAACTGCGGCTAAAAAGAACAAGGATTTTGCCCGGGCAGACGAAATCCGAAATCAGCTGGCGGCTCGCGGTATTACAATTGTGGATGGACCTAACGGGGCTGTCTGGCATCGGTAAGGGAAGTAAATGCGCCGCTCGATGAATCTTGCGAGCGCGGTTTGCAGGTAAATCCTAAACGAAAGTCACGACGTACTGTCGTTTTTAAAGGATTTGCTATATTGCGCAAGCGATGTGTAGCCCCGAAGTAGGTAAGCAAGCGTTAGCTTGCGTCCTATGAGCGTTAGCGAAGGGCGAAACGTAGCGACCTAGCAAGGTAGTAATGAGGTGTGAAAACTTCCGAATACAACTAACCTTGCTTTAACTTACGCAGAGCGTAAGTTTTTGGACGAAGCCTTGCTGGGATGCGCCCGAATCTGTAACCAGAAAAAGGAACTTTTGTTTTATATATTTAGCAGTCGATAAATTATTTAAATTTTTCGATATTTGGCAAGTAACTATTAGGGGATTTCCGTGTTTAATAATACAGTTGTAAGTCAGACAGATAACATTCCGCTTAATGCCGGAAATCCTGTGGATTTTAAAAAGATTTATGATGCATCTATGATGATGCTTTTTAAAATCTGCTATCGGATTGTGAATGACGAGGAAGCCGCCGAAGATTTGGCTCATGATTCTTTAATCAAGGCTAATGAAAAGGCAATTGTGTTTCCTTCAATTAATGACGCAAAATATTGGCTCATAAGAGTTTCAAAAAATGCGGCATTAAACTACGTCAAGCGCAAGGAGCGCGAACGTAAGGCTTACGAAAAGGCTTTGTATGAAGACCATCGCAAGTCTGAATCTGGTGAAACTGACCTTTTAAAGAAAGAGTCTGTTGATAAGGCAAGGGAGGCTTTGAAAAAACTTCCGGAACACCTTCAGGAAGTTCTGATTCTGCGCGAATACACCGAGTTGAACTACAAGGAAATTGGGCGCGTGCTTGGAATTACAGAAGGTAATGTAAAGGTAAGAATTTTCAGGGCCAGGGAGCAACTAATTAAATTAATAGGAGAAGATAATGTCTTTTTGCCCGAGTAAAGATATTCATTCTGTTTATTTAGATAACGAACTGCCAGAAATTTATAAGGCAGAGTATGAGTCTCATATTGCTTCTTGTCCAAAATGCAAGGCAGAGTTAGAAAAACTGCGTGCATTGCGGGATTGTCTGAATTCTGATTCAGATTCTATTAATATGCCTGAAGGCTTTCTTGATAAAAGTTATGAAAGGCTCATGATTAAAATGAGCTATGCTAAAAATACAGGCAAAAAGGTTGAGCCTAAGTTTAATTTTAAGACTATTACTTATGCGGTAAGCGGTGTTGCAGCTGCTGCAATTCTTGCACTTGTTCTTCCTTTGCGCGCTGGCAGGGTTCAGAATATTGCTGGTCCTGCACAGTATGCCTCTATTGGTCAGTCTAATGTAACTACTTCTTTTACTCCTGCTGCTAATAATGTGTCTTTTAATAGTGGAAATGAAATGGTCATTTCGGGTAATATTAATGAGTCGGTTTTAGCGTCGCATCATGGTAGTAAAAATTCTCAGGCACAGATTCAGAATGTACGCTCTAATGCTAATCCTGGAAAGATAATCAGAGGTGTTGAGGTTTTACGTCCAGATTTTGACGAGAATAACGAGACAATCTCAATTAAGATTACTTTGCCGGGTATGAATTCGGAGCCTGTTACTGCAGAAATCCAGTTGCCTGCCGAAGTAATGTCGGGTAGATTTTAGTGGACTCATCCAATAAAACAAGTTATTTATTACGCAAATATCCGCTGCTGCGTGTGCTGGTAGCGGTTCTTTTTATTTCGCTGATTCTTTCAAGTATTTATGTAATCAATTTTAAAATGCGGCCTATTCCGCACATAGATTCGATTGTACCGCCTGTTGGCTCGCCTGGCGATGTTATTGTCATTAACGGCAAAAACTTTGGCGAAACACGCGATATGAACTATGTAGAGATTGCGGGAACCAGAATGACTTCCAGTTCATATATTTCCTGGACTGATTCAAGCATTAAGCTTGTGCTTCCTGCAAATGTAAAAGACGGTCTTGTTTACGTTGGAATAAAGAATGCGCGTTCTAATCCGTCTCTTTTTGCAAATGAAGTTGATATTCCTGTTCCTGTAACAACTGTTAAGCAGGTTAGTCGTCCAATAATCACAAAGCTTTCTGCTCAGAAGGTAAATGTGGGCGATGTGCTTACAATTTACGGAAATAATTTTGGTGATATTCGTAATCAGTCGCGGGTATTGTTTACAATTGATTATAACCGCCGTCTGCGCGATTCAAACGTAAAAAATATTTCGTATTTTACAGAAAACATGGTTTGCGCTAATGATGACGAATTTGATTATATTTCGTGGTCAAATACAGAAATCTCCGTTGTAGTTCCTGATGGCGCCTTTAGCGGGGTTGTAATTGTTGATACAGGAAAACAGCGTTCTGATCCAATGGAACTAAATATTAATGAAAGCGCTGGATATAAGACGTTTACAAACAAAAAGATCTATCTTCTTACATATTCAGCAGATGTTGCGGATGTTGTTTGTGATGGGCTTTCTACTTTGACTTTACGTGCTCCTGTCCCTTTTGAAACCGCGGCACAACCGATGGTAGAAACAATTGAAGTAACGCCGATTCCTTCTTTGATGAAGTATCAGCATGACATCATTCATCAGATTACAAAAACAAAGAGCAGTACAATTAAAAATGTTATGAATTACACTTTTGTTCTTCCTGTTTATGAGATTAATACCAAAGTAGTTCCTGAGCGTGTTGGAAATTATTCTAAAATTTCTGGCAGAAGTTTTTATGAATTGACTACAGAGCCTGATTTCTTGATTCCAAGTTCAAACAGTGATATTAAGGCGCTTGCTAATCAGATTGCTGGTAAAGAAAAAAATGCATACCGCAAGGCTCGTCTGATTTATGATTATATGCTTAAAAACTACACTCTGCTTAAAAAGATTCGTAAAGGCGGTGCAGAGCCAAAAGATTTGGTAAGTAAGAAGCGTGGAGATGCCTTTGATTTTGCTGTAATTTATACAGCTTTACTGCGTGCAAGTGGTATTCCATGTATGATGGATGCCGGCATTTTAATTGGTCAGGATTTGTCTACACAGCCGCACTGGTGGAACGAATTTTATGTAGAAAACTTTGGTTGGGTTCCTGTTGATGTTTCGCTTGCTGCAGGATTAGAATATAAGAGCTGGAGTGATTTTGAAATTGAGCCAAAAGAATATTATTTTGGTAATATGGATTCGCATCACGTTGTGTTCAGCCGCGGGGTGAATGATTTAAAGCCGTTTAGTGTAGATAATAAGATTGTTCAGCAGCCTAGAAGTTTTGCTTTGCAGACTATCTGGGAAGAATCAACAAGTAATGTAAGTAAATATAGTTCGTACTGGAGTACGCCTACGATAAAAGGAGTGTATTAATTATGGCAGTTACTAAAATTTTAAGTGTTGGTGGTTCTATTATTGCACCTGATAAGCCGGATAGCGCTTTTTTGAGCGAATTTGTTACAATGTGTAAGAAGTGGCTTGATTCAGATAAGCAGAACAGACTTATTCTTGTTGCAGGTGGTGGAGCTCCTGCACGTGTTTATCAGAATGGTTTGAAAGAAGTTTGCGAAAAAAATGGCGATGCTTTTGATGCAAATGCCGCTGACTGGATTGGAATTATGGCAACACGTTTGAATGCTCAGCTTTTAAAGGCTTGTTTTGGTGCTTACTGCAAAAACGATGTTGTTTATAATCCAACTCTTGAAGACTTGAAGTTTGACGGACAGGTGCTTGTTGCAAGCGGCTGGAAACCAGGATTTTCTACAGATACTGATGCCGTTTACCTTGGCGAAAAATTTGATGCAAAGACAATTGTAAATCTTTCTAATATCGAAAAGGTTTATACAGATGATCCGCGCAAAAATCCTGATGCAAAGCCTTTGGATACAATCAGCTGGGCAGACTTCCGCAAGATGGTTGGCGATGAATGGACTCCTGGAAAGAACTGTCCGTTTGACCCGATTGCTTCTAAAAAGGCCAGCGAACTTGGTATGAAGGTTATTTGTGCGGGTGGAAAGAATATTGCAAATATTCAGGCTATTCTTGAAGATAAAGAATATTTTGGAACCACAATAGGATAAAAATACAAATTAGTTCCCGGTCGTGTAGCGTATTTCAAAACCGCGCGATATCGCGCTACCCGCTGATTGCTGTAAAGAAACCATAGAATTAACCGCTCTCGCGGTCGCAGCAATCAGAGTGTTTTTGAAACACGCTACACTTCCTCGCGCTAGTTTATATTTCAATTATCATTGTTGTTCCAGTTCTTGTAGCAGCTGTTCGATTTTTGCAGCATAGTTTGGGTCTGTAGCCCAGGTGCCGGAAAGTCCAAAAATATCGGTAACGAGCTTTGTTTTGTGAACCCAGTTATAGCGGGGATCAACAAGCTCGTTATTTAATTTAACGTCTTCTGTTGTGCTGTATGCCTGCAGGTGCTGAATATGTGCCCGGACGCCAAGTTGTTCTGTTTCAAACTGTTCGCCAGGCTGTTCAGGGCCAAGGGCGCCAAGTCCGCAGTAGTTGTGCCATTCTGGCTGAACTAAGTTGCCAAATCGCAAAAAACCTGTTTCCAGACACATCTGTGAAAAGGCAACGTCAGAATTAATACCTTCCATTCCTGCTTCATCAATATAAAGCTGGGCAAAATCTTTAATCTTCTCATAATCTGCATCTGGATTATGCGCAATAAACAGTTTAGCAAGCTGATCTGCCGTCATCTGTCCTTTATCATTTATATTTCTCGAAAGTTCAAATTGTGGCTGTGGTGCAACTGGAACTGACTTACAGGAATAAAAAAGACCAAAAATCAACGTAGAAGTAAAAATAATTAAAAATTTTGCATTTTTCATAAAATATTTTTCGGAATTTTTGTCAAAAACGTTAAATCTTGGGCAAGTATATATATATGAAAATGGTAATAAAAAATAATCCTGATGTGCGGGAAAAAGCCCTGGAGCACGGAATGTCTTATCCTTACGATGAAGAACTCATTATGTTAATTCTTGGAAGCGGGAATAAAGAAATGTCTGTGGACGTTATGGCGCGTAAGATCCGTGATGTTCTTGATGAAAGTAATTCCGAAGAGGTTGTACAAAATCTGATGGCGGTAAAAGGCATTGGGGCAGGAAAAGCGCTTGCAGTGGCGGCGGCACTGGAACTTGGCAAGAGGCGCAACGGGCATCTGAAAAAGAAGATTTCCTGCCCAAGTGATATTGTGCCTTTTGTTCGTAATTATGCTGTGAGCAATAAAGAACATTTTTTGATGATTACGCTGGATGGCGGCTATAAAATTATCCAGATTCATGTGGTTAGTGTGGGTACTTTGAACCGCTCTTTGATTCATCCACGAGAGATTTTTTCTGAGGCAATTAAAGATAACGCAACGGCTTTGATTTTGTGCCACAATCATCCGTCTGGTGAATGTATGCCTTCTAACGATGATATTGCAGCAACCAGAAATCTTTTGGAGGCTTCTGTGATTATGGGTATAGATATTTTAGATCATATAATTGTTGCCTGTGACAATTATTACAGCTTTGTAGAAAACGATTTGCTTTTTAGTAGTAGCTAGGCGCGAGCATGGAGGGCCGCGCAGCGGGTGCGGCAGCACCAACCGTAGGGGCGCCCGGAACGCGAGTAGGTGTAAGGATTCGCCTAAAAAAATAATGGAAATATCAGTCTGCTTGTGTTAAAATCTTTGCATATGACTGAAGTAAAAATTCAGAATGGTGCGCCGGTTGGTCTTGGAGCAGTAATTTTACCGGAAGGTGTAAACTTTTCGGTGTACAGTAAATCGGCAACTAAGGTTACTTTGTTTTTGTTTGAGTCAGAAACAGATGCTAAACCTTGTTTAAAAATTGAGCTTGATCCTGTAAATAACCGCACGGGATCTATCTGGCACGTTCTTGTTTGCGGGGCAAAGGCTGGTACGCTTTATTTGTATCAGGTAGAGGGCCCTTATGTGCCTCCTGCAGGACTTAGATTTAATTCACAGAAATTTCTATTTGATCCTTATGCTAAAGCTTTTACAAAGGGGTCGGTTTTTGAATCATATAACAAACAGCGCAGACTTGGTTTTGATAATGGCGAACTGAGTGACCTTTCAGAATTTCCAAAGTGTGTTGTAGTAGATGACAAAGCTTTTGATTGGGAAGGCGACAGACCTCTGCAAATCCCTATGGACAAAACGGTGATTTACGAAACTCACCTAAAAGGATTTACGGCATCTCCTTCTTCTGGAGTTGATAATCCTGGAACTTACAAAGGCTTTACTCAGAAAATTGACTATCTTAAAAAGCTTGGAATTACTGCTGTTGAGCTGCTTCCGATTTTTGAATTTGATGAGCACGAAAATGGGAATATTAATCCGCGCACGGGCGAGCATCTGGTAAATTACTGGGGGTACAGCACTATCGGCTTTTTTGCGCCAAAAACTTCTTATGCGGCAGATAAAACTCCCGGCGGTTCTGTAAATGAATTTAAGCAGATGGTTAAGGAACTTCACCGCGCCGGAATTGAAGTAATTCTTGATGTTGTTTACAACCACACTGCAGAAGGCAATGAACACGGTTATACTTTCTGTTTCCGTGGCTTTCAGAATGATATTTATTATTCGCTTCCGTGGGCAGAAAAACAGTATTACATGAATTTTAGCGGTTGCGGAAACGCAATGAACTGCAATCATCCTGTAGTTTATGATTTTATTATGGCAAGCCTGCGTTACTGGGTTCTGGAAATGCATGTAGACGGCTTCCGTTTTGATCTTGCATCTATTATGACTCGCGGGCAGAATGCGGCTTCAATGGAGCTTCCACCGCTTACAAATGCAATTCACGAAGATCCGATTTTGTGTAATACAAAAATTATTGCAGAGCCTTGGGATGCAGCAGGGCTTTATCAGCTTGGAGGGTTCCCTGGTGGACCTCGCTGGGCTGAATGGAACGGCCGCTATCGTGATGACATCCGCAGATTTATTCGTGGTGATGAAAATACTGCTACGGCTGCTGCAACCCGCATTGCTGGAAGTTCAGATTTATTTAATCATTCAGAACGTTCTCCGCTTTGTTCTGTGAATTTTATTACAGCACATGACGGTTTTACCTTGAATGACCTTGTAAGTTATAACTGCAAGCATAACGAAGATAACGGCGAATGTAACCGTGACGGTTCTGATGATAATTTTAGCTATAACTATGGGTACGAAGGTGAATGCACCAATCCTAAAATTGAAACTGCACGTATGTACGCAATAAAAAATTACCTTTTGTATTTGTTTGTTTCTCAGGGAATTCCTATGCTGCTTGCTGGAGATGAAATGCGCCGCACTCAGCTTGGAAACAACAATGCCTACTGCCAAGATAACGAAATCGGCTGGATGGACTGGAATCTTGAAAAAACTAACAAAGGACTTGTCAGATACGTGTCTTTTTTGGTATGTTTAAGGCTAAACCATCATGTGTTCAGAAACAGGCATTTCTTTGGAGAAGGCCTTGGCAGCAGCTCAAATATCACCTGGTATGATGAGTTTGCAAAGAATCCTGACTGGGCAAAACAAAGCCGCTTTCTTGGATTTAAGCTTGCTGCAAATGATGGTTCAGAAGAGTTTTATGTGGCTACAAATAAAGATTTGTACGACCTCACAATAACACTACCGGCTTTATGTGGCGGAAAAAAGTGGTATCGAGTGGTGGATACCTCTTATGAAAGCCCTGAAGATATTTTAGAAACAGAAAATGCAGAGCTTTTGAATGAACAGCGCAGATATGTACTGTTCGCCGGATGCTCGATTTTACTGATGGGAAAGTGAGTTTCCCAACTTTCAGCCAAGTTCTAATTTTTGGAGGAGAATTATGGTATTTAATGCTGAAGAGTTTAAGGAGAATTTGTCAGCACGTTTGCGCCGTCAGTACGGTAAAGACATTTCACAGGCAAACAAGCACGATTTATTTGATGCTGTTTCTGCCAGCGCTCTTGAACTGATTATGCCTAACTGGATGGCAACCCGCGCAGAGTATGAGAAAAAGCCTACAAAGCAGCTTTATTATCTTTCTGCAGAGTTTTTGATGGGCCGTGCCTTGAGCAACAACCTTATGAACGCTCAGATTAAAGATGCTGTAAAAGATGTTCTTAAGTCTATGGACATTGATTACAACATGGTTGAGGATGAAGAGCCTGATGCAGCTTTAGGAAACGGTGGTCTTGGACGTCTTGCTGCCTGCTTCCTGGACTCTATTGCAACTCTTGATTACCCTGGACATGGATACGGTATCCGCTATGAATACGGTATGTTCGAACAGAAGATTGAAGACGGTTACCAGGTAGAATATCCTGACAACTGGCTTATTCACCGTGACCCATGGGAAATTAAGCGTTCTGACCTTTCTGTTACTGTTAAGTTTGGCGGTAACATTGCTTACGGAAAAACTCCAGACGGACAGCCTCGCTTCTACATTGAAAACGCAGAAGAAGTAACTGCTGTTCCTTACGATATGCCAATTATTGGTTATGATACAAACACTGTAAACACACTCCGCTTGTGGTCTGCAAAGTCTCCAAACGGATTTGATCTTCAACTTTTTAATAACATGGATTACAACCGTGCTGTAGAGCGCCAGAACAGCGCAGAAAACATCAGCCGCGTTTTGTATCCTAACGATTCGGGTCCTAGCGGAAAGGCTCTCCGCCTTAAGCAGCAGTATTTCTTCTCTTCTGCTTCTTTGCAGGATCTGGTTCGTCACTATGTTGCTGACTACGGTACAGATTTTTCTAAATTTGCAAGCCTTCACGTAATTCAGCTTAACGATACTCATCCGGTAGTTGCTATTCCAGAACTTATGCGCATTCTTTTGGATGAATACAATGTAAGCTGGGAAGAAGCATGGGATGTTGTAACACACACATTTGCTTATACAAACCACACAATCCTTGCAGAAGCATTGGAAAAGTGGCCAATTGATATTTTCCAGGGACTTCTTCCACGTATCTACCAGATTGTTGAAGAAATCAACCGACGTCTTGTTGTAGATTTGCGCGCTAAATATCCTGATGATTATGAAAAACAGCAGCACATGTCTATTATTCACAAAGACAGAGTTTACATGGCTTGGCTTGCAATTCATTCATGCTTTAGCGTAAACGGCGTAGCAGAGCTCCATACAGAACTTTTGAAGACTTCTGAACTTAAAGACTGGTATGCTCTTTATCCAGAAAAATTTAATAACAAGACAAACGGTATTACACAGCGCCGCTGGCTTTTGAATGCTAACCCTAAACTTGCAAAATTCATTACAGACCGCATTGGTCACGGATGGGAAAAAGACCTTACTTTGCTTAAAGGTTTGGAAAAATTCCTTGATGATAATGAATCTTTGGATGAGCTTACAAAAATCAAGCAGGAAAACAAGCAGGCTCTTGCTGATTACCTCAAGCACACACAGAATGAATTCCTTGACCCGGATTCAATTTTTGACGTACAGGTTAAACGCTTGCACGAATACAAACGTCAGCTTTTGAACATTTTGAACGTAATGTATTTGTACAACCGCATTGTAGAAGATCCTTCTTACAATCCACCTCCACGTACATTCATCTTTGGTGCAAAATCGGCTTCTGGTTACCGCCGTGCAAAGTCAATCATCAAATTGATTAATACTGTTGCAGAACGGGTAAACAATGACCGCCGTGTTCGTGGTAAGATTCGCGTTGTATTCGTAGAAAACTACCGCGTTTCTGTTGCAGAAAAAATCTTCCCTGCAGCTGATGTTTCTGAGCAGATTTCTACTGCCGGACTGGAAGCTTCGGGAACTTC
>JAILHD010000077.1 GCA_024696155.1 Treponema sp.
GAAATCCTCAAGGTTGATGTTGAAGGATGGAAGAAAGAGGTTAAGGATATTCGTGAAAACCACTATCCTAAGTTCGGTAAACACCTTCCAAAAGAATTGACAGCAATTCTTGATGATTTGGAATCTCGCTTGAACAAAGCATAAGCTTAGTGCTTAAAAATATCAGAGGTGCCTGACGGTGCCCTGAATGCGAAAGCCCTGCCGGTGACGGTGGGGCTTTTCTATTTAACAAACAGAAGAAATCCCTCTAATTCAATAAAAATCTCCCCAGGAATGCATTAAATAAATAAGTACAAAAATACTTGTTGTTTTCTATGATAGTTATGCTATCATTTAAATCTAGTGTTTATAGGAGAAAAAAAATATGGCAAAAAAATATGTGATTGCACTGGATCAGGGAACTACTTCGTCCAGAGCTATAGTTTATGACAAGAATGCTCATCCAATTGGAGCAAAGCAAAGGGAATTTAAGCAGTATTATCCGCAGCCAGGCTGGGTTGAGCATGATGCAGAAGAACTTTTTAAGTGCCAGCTAAAAACTTTAGAAAGCGTTCTTATTGATAATGAAATTAAGTTTGATGAAATTGCTGCAATTGGAATTACAAATCAACGTGAAACTGTTGTAGTTTGGGATAAGGTAACGGGTAAGCCTGTTTATCATGCAATTGTATGGCAGTGTAGACGTACAGCCGATATTTGTGAAGACCTTTCAAAGAAGGGATATGAAAAAATCATCAAAGAAAAAACTGGGCTTTTGATTGATGCCTATTTTAGCGGAACAAAAATCAAATGGATTCTGGATAATGTTCCTGGTGTTCGTGAACGTGCAGAAAAGGGTGAACTACTTGCTGGAACTATTGATACCTGGCTTATCTGGAAATTAAGCGGCGGAAAGGCCCATGTAACTGATGTGACAAATGCCTGTCGTACTATGCTGTTTAATATTTATGAGCGTAACTGGGATGAAGAGCTTTTGAAGTTGTTGAATATTCCACGCTGTCTTTTGCCAGAAGTTCATGATTCCAGTGAGGTTTATTGCGAAACAGACAAAGAAATCTGCGGATTTTCTGTACCGATTGGTTCTGCTGTTGGAGATCAGCAGGCTGCTTTGTTTGGTCAGGGTTGTTTTAAAAAAGGTGATGCAAAAAATACTTACGGAACAGGTTGTTTTATGCTTATGAATACCGGCGACAAACCTGTTGTTTCCAAAAATCTTCTTACAACGATTGCCCTTGGAATGAACGGAAAGGTTGAATATGCGCTGGAAGGAAGTGTGTTTATTGGTGGAGCTGTAATAAAATGGCTGCGGGATGAGCTGGAATTGATTTCTAGTGCGCCAGAAATTGACCATCTTGCAGAAAGTGTTCCTGATGCAAATGGTGCTTATCTTGTGCCTGCTTTTGTAGGACTTGGAACTCCTTACTGGGATATGTATGCCAGAGGAACAATTGTTGGACTTACCCGTGGTGTTAAAAAGGCTCATATCTGTCGTGCTGCTCTTGAAGGAATTGCTTTTGAAGTTCGCGATGTTCTTGATGAAATGGTCCGTGATTCAGAAACTGCAATCAATACTTTGAATGTTGACGGTGGTGCCTGTGTAAGTGATGTGATGATGCAGTTTCAGGCTGACATTTTGAATACAAAAGTTTGTCGTCCTAAAAATGTAGAAACTACAGCGCTTGGAGCCGCTTATCTGGCAGGTCTTGCTGTAGGTTTCTGGAAAAGTAAGGAAGAAATTTTACAACGTCGCGAAACAGAACGGATTTTTGAGCCGGAAATGAAGGAAGAGCGCAGAACAGCACTTTACGACGGCTGGAAAAAGGCTGTAGAAAGAGCAAAAGGCTGGATAGACCAATAAAAAGCAGGGGATGAGAATATGACTTATGATGTTGCGATAATCGGTGCGGGAATTGTTGGTTCCTGCATTGCACGGGAACTTTCAAAATATAGACTTCAGATTTGTATGCTTGAAAAAGCTGATGATGTTTCCTGCGGAACTTCAAAGGCAAACTCGGGAATTGTTCATGCGGGCTATGACCCTGCACCTGGAAGTCTGATGGCAAAGCTGAATGTAGAAGGCACTAAAATGTACAAACAGCTTTCTAAGGAACTTCATTTTGATTATAAAAATATTGGTTCGCTGGTAGTTGGTTTTTCTGATGCTGATATGGAACACATAAAACGGCTTTATGATCGGGGAATTGCGAATGGTGTTTCTGGAATGAAGATTATTAATCAGGAAGAACTTCGTAAGCTGGAGCCGAATATTGCAGAAGAAGCGCTTGGGGCTTTGCTTGCAGAGTCAGCAGGCATTACAAGTCCTTATCAGGCGACCTGGGCGGTGGCAGAAAACGCTGTTCAGAACGGGGTAAAACTCTTTTTGGACAATGAAGTGCACGAAATTGTGCCTCCAGAAACCCGCGACGGCTACTGGACAATTAAAACCGGTCAGATGAATATTGTATGCCGCTGCGTAATCAATGTTGCAGGGCTTTTTGCAGACAAAATCAGCGAAATGGTTGGGGCTCGCAAGTTTACAATTAAGCCTCGGCGTGGAGAATATTTTCTTTTAGACAATAAATGTTCTGACCTGGCTCATCACACACTTTTTCAGTGTCCTGATGAAAAAGGAAAGGGTGTTCTTGTAACTCCTACTGCCGACGGAAATATCCTTGTTGGACCTAACGCTGACGATGATGAAGATAAAACAAACACTGCAACTACCAGAGATGGTCAGGAATTAATTACAAATAAAGCTGAAAAAACAATTCCGAATATTCCAAAACGAAATATCATCAATTCTTTTAGCGGCGTTCGTGCTATTCCTTATGACGAAAACGGAAACGTAATTAAGGATTTTATTATAGAAGAAGATGCTTGTGCAAAGAGATTTATTAATGTTGCGGGAATCTGTTCTCCAGGGCTTTCTGCTGCTCCTGCAATTGGAGCCTATGTTGCAGAAATTACAGAAAAGGCACTTGGCATTAAGTTTGAAAAAAATCCTGATTTTACACCAATTCGAAAAGGTATTGAATCTTTTAAACATGCTAGTGATGAGCGTAAGGATCAGCTTATAGAAGAAAATCCTCTTTACGGCCGTATTATTTGCCGTTGCGAAATGATTACGGAAGCTGAAATTGTAGCTGCAATCCGTTCTACTGTTGGCGCGCGTAACCTTGATGGCGTAAAACGACGCACAAGAGCTGGTATGGGACGCTGTCAGAGCGGCTTCTGTTCTCCACGTGTTACAGAAATTATCAGCCGCGAGCTTGAAATCCCTATGACTTCGGTTACAAAAAACGGTGGATGTTCCTATATTTTGAACTCGAAGATTCGCTAATGTGAGAGGAAATTATGACAAACTTAAATTACGATATAGTTATTGTTGGCGGCGGTCCTGCGGGAATGGCGGCGGCAGTTGCGGCAAAAAAAGCCGGAACAGACAGTATTCTGATTCTGGAACGCGATACACGAATTGGTGGAATCCTTCTTCAGTGCATTCATAACGGATTTGGCCTTCATCATTTTGGAGAAGAACTTACGGGGCCGGAGTATGCGGGTCGCTTTAGTGATGAAGTAGAAAAACTTGGAATTGAATACAAAACCGACACGATGGTTCTGGAAGTAAATGATAAAAAACAGGTTACTGCAATCAACACTAAAGACGGACTTATGCAGATTCAGGCAAAGGCAGTAATTCTTGCTATGGGCTGTCGTGAGCGAACCCGTGGTGCTCTTGTAATTCCCGGAACCCGTCCTGCAGGAATCTTTACTGCTGGTTCTGCTCAGCGTTTTGTAAATATCGATGGATATCTTCCGGGAAAAAAGATTGTAATCCTTGGTTCAGGTGATATCGGATTGATTATGGCGCGCCGTCTTACTTTGGAAGGAGCCGAAGTAAAATTAGTCTGTGAACTTATGCCATTCAGTGCCGGTCTTCGCAGAAATATAGTTCAGTGTGTTGAAAATTTTAATATTCCACTTAAATTCAGTCACACCATCACAAAGATTCACGGAAAAGAGCGTGTTGAAGGTGTTTCTGTTGCTGCAGTTGATAAAAACCGCCGTCCTATTCCTGAGACAGAAGAGTTTATTGAATGTGACACCCTGCTTTTGTCGGTTGGTCTTATCCCTGAAAACGAGATTTCTAACGGATGTGGAATCAGCATTGACTCTACAACTTCAGGTCCAATCGTAAATGAACATATGCAGACGAGTGTAGAAGGCATTTTTGCCTGCGGAAACACAGTGCATGTTCATGACCTTGTAGACTTTGTAACTGCCGAAAGCCTTCGTGCCGGTGAAAACGCCGCCAGATATGTTCAAGGGGTAAAAGCAAAGAATCCTAAAAATGTCGTTCTCCGTCCTGGAAACCGAGTGCGCTACACTGTTCCCCAGTATATTGAATCAACTGAGTCAGAAAATCCGATTTCGATTATGTTCCGTCCGACTGATGTTTACCGTAATGTTCAGATTGTTGCTTACTCAAACAATGAGCGTATTAAGGCAATAAAAAAGAAGATTGTCCGTCCAGGAGAGATGCAGGTTCTTGAACTGAATCCTGACCAGCTTGCAAAGGTAAAAGATAATCTGACTGTTTCAATAGAAATTCCAGAGGAAGATGTAGAGTAAACGTAAAATAGCAAATCCGTTAAAAAATGGGCTGCGACAGCGGGCCATTTTAGGATTTACGAGAGAACCGCTCAGAGGGCGAGACTAGCGAGCCCGACGCAAAGGAGAACCAATTTATGAATGATAAGAAAACTTTTCCTATGACATGTATAATCTGTCCTATGGGCTGCACGATGGAAGTAACAACAGAAGGTGAAGGAAGTACTTGCCGCGTAATCAATGTAACTGATAACGGTTGTAAACGTGGCCCTGAATACGTAGAAAAAGAACTTTTGAATCCGACTAGAACGCTTACAACTACAATCACGGTGCAGAACGGGGATCTTAACGTTGTGCCTGTAAAAACTGCGGGTGAAGTGCCTAAGAAAATGCTTTTTCAGTGTATGGAGGTAATACGTCGTGCAACGGTTAAGGCTCCAGTTGCGATGGGAGAGATTCTTTTGCATGATATTCTTGGAACTGGTGTAAATGTTGTTTCGTGCGCAAGAGTGAAAGAACGTTCTGTAATGCGCAGGTCGTAAGGCTTTTCTTCAGAGTTCTGTGTATTGTACCTGCTACCACTTGCTGCTAACGCATCAAGTGCTTCATATCTGGTGGCTCACAGCACAGGCAAACCAGTCTGTTAAAAAAAACAGACCCTCGTTTGAGGGCCTGTTCGAATAGTCAAATTATTTCTAGCGCAAGAGAGAGAGTACGTTCTGACTAGACTGGTTTGCCTGAGCAAGCATAGCTGTACCAGCCTGGCTGAGTACCTGGTCGCGTGTGAAGTCAACCATTGTAGCTGCCATGTCTGTATCGCGGATGCGTGATTCAGAAGCCTGGAGGTTTTCAGCACCAATATCAAGACCTGTTACTGTCTTTTCAAGGCGGTTCTGGTAAGCACCAAGGTCTGCACGCTGTTTGTTGATCTTTTTAAGAGCTTCATCCAAAGTTCCGATTGCGCGGTTAGCTTCATCTGGAGTTTCCAAAGTCATGATAGATTCATCACCAACGTTGCGGAGGCCAAGAGCCATAGCAGACATTGTACCAATGAATACCTGAGTTCTCTGATCCATGTTAGCACCAATATGGAACCACATAGAAGCTGTAACTTCGTTTTCACCTGTTGGGCGAGCAAAACGTCCTGTAAGCATATTCATACCGTTGAACTGTGCACAAGAAGCAATGCGGTCTACTTCGGCGATCAAAGAAGAAACTTCTACCTGAATCTGCATACGGTCTTCTGAAGTGTAAATACCGTTTGAAGACTGAACAGCAAGTTCGCGGATGCGCTGAATGATGTCTGTAGTTTCCTGCAAGAAACCTTCAGTTGTCTGAATGAATGAAATACCATTCTGTGCGTTTGTAGAAGCCTGGTGCAAACCACGGATCTGAGAACGCATTTTCTCAGAAACTGCCAACCCTGAAGCATCATCACCTGCACGGTTGATTTTCAAACCTGAAGAAAGTTTCTCCATGTTTTTCTGGGCATTAATGTCCTGAATTCCCTGGGAACGCTGAGCGAACATAGCGCTCATATTGTGATTAATAACCATAATAATCTCCTTATTCTTTGGTTGGTTAGATAAAATCATTTCTGGCGGTTTTGCCTACGTGATTTTATCTTCACGGGTTTCCACCACCCTTTACTTATCTATCGGTGAGTGAAAAATTTAGTTTAGGGAATTTTTAATAAATTTTTAGAATTTATTAAAAAAATCATCATTTTTTTTTGCAGGTGAGATATAATGTATTTATGGATTATTTGATGATGGGTGCCGCAGCCGCCGTTATAATTGCTTTAGTTTACTGGATTTGGCGTAATAGTGCCGGGTCTAAAGCTACCACAAAAGTAGGACGGATGGTTCAGCCAGTTAAATGTCCAATCTGTCAGTCTGATCTTTTTGTAGGTGAAAATCTAATCTCCAAAGTATTCCGACCAATGAATGTTCCTGATCAGCTTATGATAGTAATGGGTTGTCCTCACTGCTATCCAACCTGCGAACCTGGTGTAAAAAGAACTTGTCCTGTATGTCATAAAGAAATTGGACCAGACCAAAGTCTTACTGCACGCCTTTTTAATAAACAACTTGGAAAAAAACATGTTCACGTTGTTGGCTGTTCAAACTGCCATCGTCCTCGCGCGGATTAAATATATGGAAGAAAAATCTATAAAATGCTATTATCTTAAGTAATATTAAATATTTGAAATATTATTAAATAGTTTTTATAGAGGATTTTATGAAGCAATTAATGTTGGGTAACGCCGCTGCTGCGCGAGGCCTTTTTGAAGGTGCCTGCGATTTTGTTTCCAGTTACCCTGGTACTCCAAGTACAGAAATTACAGAAGAAGCTGCAAAATTTAAAGAAATTTACTGCGAATGGGCACCAAATGAAAAGGTTGCTCTTGAATCTGCATTTGGTGCAAGTCTTGCGGGGCATCGTGCCTTCTGCGGTATGAAGCACGTTGGCCTGAATGTTGCTGCAGACCCTCTTTATACAATGAGTTACACTGGCGTAAATGCAGGTCTTATTATTGGTGTTGCAGATGACCCTGGAATGCATTCAAGTCAGAATGAGCAGGATAGCCGCCATCACGCAATTGCAGCAAAAATCCCAATGCTAGAACCAAGTGATTCTGACGAAGCCCGCGAGTTTGCCAAACTTGCTTTTGAAATCAGTGAAAAATTTGACACTCCGGTTTTGTATAAAATGTGTACTCGTGTTGCTCACAGTCAGAGTATTACAGAGCCTGGCGAGCGTGTTCAGTTTACTGCAAAGCCTTACGAAAAGAACATTTCAAAATATGTAATGGCTCCTGCAAATGCAATCCGCCGCCATCCGATTGTTGAACAGCGTTTAAAAGATATAGAACTCTGGTCAGAAACCAGCGGAATCAACCGCGTAGAAAATAATGGTTCTAAAACTGGAATTATCACTTCTTCTACTGCTTATCAGTATGTAAAAGAAGTTCTTGGCGACAAAGTAAACATTCTTAAACTTGGAATGGTAAATCCACTTCCAGCTAAAATGATTAAAAAGTTTGCAGAGGGCCTTGAAAAACTGATTATTGTAGAGGAACTTGATCCGATTATTGAACAGTTTGTCCGCGGACTTGGACTTTCTTGCGAGATTCACGGAAAAGATATGTTCCCGATTTGCGGCGAGTTCAGTCAGAATATTCTTTCGGCTGCATTTGGTTACGAAGTTCCACAGGGAACAAAACTTGAAACAACAATTCCTGTTCGTCCTCCAATTATGTGTGCAGGATGTCCTCACCGCGGAATGTTCTATGCCTTGAACAAACTTAAGGTTACTGTTTTTGGAGATATAGGCTGTTATACTTTGGGTTCTGTTACTCCGCTTAATGCAATGGAAACCTGTCTTTGTATGGGCGCTTCGTTCAGTGGCCTTCATGGCTGGAATAAAGCTGGTGGTGTAGAAAATGAAAAGAAATCTGTTGCTGTAATTGGTGATTCAACCTTTATGCATTCGGGTATGACAGGCCTTGCTACAATTGCTTACAATCAGTCAAACTCAACTGTAATCGTTTTGGACAACTCAATTACTGGTATGACGGGACATCAGCAGAATCCAACAACAGGAAAGAACCTCTACGGTGACCCGGCTGGTAAAGTGGATCTGGAGGCATTGGCCCGCGCAATGGGAATTAATCGCGTTCGCGTGGTAGACCCTTATAATATTGTAGAGTGCGAACAAGCTGTAAAAGAGGAACTTGCAGTTGAAGAACCAAGTTTGATTATCAGCCGCCGTCCTTGTGTTTTGTTGAAGGAAGTAAAGGCAAAACCGGCTCTTGTAGTTAATCAGGATAAATGTAAATCCTGCAAAATGTGTATGAAAATTGGCTGCCCTGCAATTTCAATGAAGGGTAGTAAGGCTAAGATTGATCCGACACTTTGTGTTGGCTGTGGAGTATGCAGCCAAATGTGTAAGTTCGGGGCACTGTAACGGGGCGTTGCGGGGTGTCCCCGCAGAGAGGGTAGCCCGCAACGTAGTGCGGGCGCAGGGGGAGACTTCCCCCTCCTAGGAGATGAAAATGATTAAGAATATTATGATAGTCGGCGTGGGCGGACAGGGTGCCTTGCTAGCGTCTAAAACTTTAGGACAGGTTCTGCTTGATGCAGGCTATGATGTAAAGGTAAGTGAAGTTCATGGAATGAGCCAGCGCGGCGGTTCGGTTGTAACTTACGTTCGCTATGGTGATAAGGTTTATTCGCCAATCGTAGATAAGGGCGAGGCAGATTTTATTGTTTCTTTTGAACTGCTTGAAGCTGCCCGCTACACAGAGTTTCTTAAAAAAGATGGTCAGATTGTAGTAAACACTCAGAAAATTGATCCGATGCCTGTAATTACAGGAGCTGCGGAGTACCCGGAAGATTTGGAAGGTACAATGAAGGCTGCTGGGCTCAAGGTTGATGCAATTGATTGTCTTAATCTTGCAGAGCAGGCTGGAACAAGCAAGGCTGTAAACATTGTTTTGATGGGGCGTCTTTCAAAATATATGGATTTTCCGGAAAGTGCATGGCTTTCAGCAATAGAAAAACTTGTAAAACCGCAGTTTTTAGAAATGAATAAAAAAGCGTTCAAGCTTGGACGTGGGGAATAAAAATGGATTTAAAATATTATCAGAAAGAAAAGGAATGTATGCCGTTGGAAGAGCTTCGTAAACTTCAGGGAGAACGGCTGGCAAAAAACTTCCGTCATGTTTATGAAAATGTAGAATATTATAGAAAGCGTTGCGAAGAGGCTGGGGTAACTCCTGATGATATTCGCGGGCTTGATGACCTTGATAAGATTCCTTTTACCTGCAAGGATGATTTGCGTCAGACTTACCCTTATGGGCTTTTTGCAGTTCCTATGAGCAAGGTTGTACGCATTCATGCTTCTTCGGGAACTACCGGTAAGCAGATTGTTGTTGGTTACACCAAAGAAGACCTTGAAATTTGGGATGAGTGTACAGCACGTCAGCTGGTTGCTATTGGCTGTGATGAAAATGATATTGCCCAGAATGCTTACGGCTACGGACTTTTTACCGGCGGTTTTGGCGTTCACGGTGGAGCAACAAAACTTGGTATTCAGGTTATTCCTATTTCCAGCGGCAACACCCAGCGTCAGATTACCTTTATGCAGGATTTGAAATCGACAATTCTTTTTTGTACACCTTCTTATGCCGCATACCTTGGAGAAACTCTTAAAGATATGGGACTGAGTCCTTCTGACATTCATCTAAAGGCAGGCATTTTTGGTGCAGAGCCTTGGACAGAAGAAATGCGCCGCGATATTGAAAAATCTCTTGGCCTTAAAGCTTACGACATCTACGGTCTTACAGAAGTTATGGGCCCAGGCGTTGCTTTTGAGTGCGCTGAGCAGGCTGGCATGCACGTAAATGAAGATCACTTTATTATTGAAACAATTGATCCAAAAACAGGAAAACGTCTTCCAGATGGCGAAAAAGGTGAACTTGTATTCACTGCAATTACAAAACAGGCATTCCCGCTTATGCGCTTCCGCACAAAAGATATTGGTGTGTTGAATCGTGCACCTTGTGCCTGTGGTCGTACTTTTGTTCGTATGAGTAAGCCTATGGGACGTACTGATGATATGCTTATTATCCGCGGTGTTAATGTATTCCCAAGTCAGATTGAAGGCGTACTCCTTCAGAACGGATATCCACCAAACTACGAAATCCACGTTGGACGAGAAAACAACACAGATACATTCGAAATCAAGGTAGAAATGACTGCAGAAAAGTTCAGCGATGTGATTTCGGAAATCAACAAGCAGGAAAAGCAGCTTGAAACTGCCCTTTTGAGTGTGCTTCAGATTAAGGCTAAAGTTACGCTGGTTGCACCAAAGAGTATTGCCCGCTCAGAAGGTAAGGCAAAACGAGTAATTGATACAAGAAAGTTACACGATTAAG
>JAILHD010000117.1 GCA_024696155.1 Treponema sp.
TTATCTGTTCCGTAAAGTCCCTCATCCGGGCGAACAATTCTCGCATAGTGACCGGTACAAAAATAATCAAAAGTAATTCCACTTGCGCTAGCAGCTTCCAGCATGGCACCAAACTTAATGTTACGGTTACACATAATGCAAGGGTTTGGAGTTCTTCCGCTGCGATACTCGCTCTTAAAATATTCCAAAACCTTTTTCTGATACTGCTCTTTTACATCAACAACGTGATATTCAATATCATGCTCACTGCAAAACTTCTGGCATTCTTCAATATTTTCTTCTTCGCCAGGACCATAGCAGGCTTCTTTCATAGGTTTGTCAGTTTTTACTTCTGGAATCTTTCCGTCCCACAAAGACATAGTAATTCCAATTACACGGCAGCCTTTCTGCTTAAGCATAAGAGCAGTTAATGTAGAATCAACACCACCGCTCATACCAACAAGCACAGTATCCCCAGCCTTTGGCATATCAAGATTTGTATAAGTCATAAATTTTCCCTGGAATTAATTTTTCATCAAATCTTTAAGCGTAACACTGTCCAGATAGCCTTCAATCAGCTCATCAAGTTTTGTCCACATAGGAAGAGTACGGCATTCAGCTTTGCGGTCACAGTTAAAATCAGAATTTTCAAGACAGGCAACAGGTGCCAAAGTTCCTTCAGTCAAACGCAGAATCTCGCCAACTCTGTACTCTTCAGGCTTACGATTCAGTTTATAGCCGCCACCCTTACCGTGAGCACCATCCACAAAACCAGCCTTAGAAAGCATAGTCATAATTGCTTCAATATATTTTTGCGAAATATTCTGACGTGCCGAAACGTCCTTAAGTGGAGTAAAAGAATCCTCATGCTGTTCTGCAAGATCAATCATAACCCTAAGAGCATAACGTCCGCGTGTAGAAACAATCATATTTACCTTCCGAATAAAGATTTGCTTTAATTAGCCTAGTTACCTAGTATATCAAAAGGTAGAACTTTTTGCAAAGAGACAAAAAAAAGAGGAAGAAAACCTTCCTCTTCTGTAGATTAGCTTTTATTTAGCAAGAAATCGTTTTGCATAATCAGCCAGCATATCAACTGTGCCTTCAATTCCAAGAACTGTAGAATTTACGCACAAGTCGTAACTTCCAGCCTGGCCCCACTTTGTTTTAGCAAAGTAGTCGTGATAAGCGCGGCGGTTTTTATCATGCTTTTCGATGGTTTTCTTAGCTTCTTTTTCGCTCATGTTGCGCTTTTCCATTACACGCTTAACTTTAGCATCGTAATCAGCAGTAATAAAAACAGAGAACATGCCAGGAAATTCTTTTAGAACTTCATCGGCACAGCGTCCGCACACAACAAAAGAATCATCATCGTAAGCCTTGCCCTTTAAAAGTGCAAACTGAATGTCTGCAACATTCTGAGCCGGAGAGTTATTAACAGACTGACCTCTTACCGAAATAGTTCTGCTAAAAAATAATCGGCGAGGTTTTTCATCATATTTTGCAAGAAGATCTGCATCAACATCTTTCTGATCAGCAAATTCGTCTAGAAGATTTCTGTCATAAAAAGGAATCTCAAGTTTTGCAGCCAGTTTACGACCAATTTCATGACCTGCGCTTCCGTATTCACGACCAATAGAAATGATAATCTGTTTTTCCATACAGCAACCCCCGCTCAATTACAAATAGCGAACAAAAATAAATACAGTGCTGATTATCATTACGATTACAGTCGCTGGACCGCAAATAAGACAGTATTTTCCCCATCCCACAGGGTGACCAGCCTTTGCTGCAACTGAGGTTCCTACAACGTTAGCACTAGCTCCAATTGGAGTTGCACTACCACCAATATCAGTTCCCATAGAAAGTGCCCAAGACATTGTTTCCAAAGGAACACCAGTAGTTCCAGAAAGAGACTGGATTACAGGGATCATTGTAGCCGCAAACGGAATATTATCAATAAAGGCACTTGCAATTGCAGAAACCCAAATGATAATCGCTATCATTAAGTATACGTTACCATTTGAAATTTTGCTAATAAAACTTGCAATCAAAACAAGAATACCAGTTTCTTCAAGACCGCCAACTACAACAAAGAGTCCAATAAAGAACAAAATAGTCTTATAGTCAACGTGCTTCATAATTTCTGGAATGTGTTTTGCAGAAGTGATGAGAGTAATAATTGCAATTCCCAATCCAATTGTTGCAACGCTAAGACCAGTCTGAGCATGAGTTACCAAAAGAACAACAGCAATTGCAAAAATAATACTGCTTACAACAAATCCGCCCTTATCTGTAATTGCAGAAGAAGGAGTTGGGAAACTTGAAGTATCAATATCTTTTCCAGAATTTGCATAGTCTTTTTTGCAAACAACATAAAAATATACAACTGTAAAAACAAGAGAAACAGCCGCAATTGCACCAGTATTTCTTACAAAGTCCATAAAAGAATAGCCGAACGAAGTACCAATGATGATGTTTGGAGGATCACCACACATAGTAGCCGAACCACCTAAGTTGGCACAGAAAACCTCTGCCAGAATCATAGGAAGCGGATTAAATTTCAAAAGACGGCTAAGCTCAACAGTTACAGCAGCCAAAAACAAAATTACAGTAATAGAATCGATGAACATTGCAAGCACAAAAGACATAAACATGAATGTAACAAAGATTGGAAGAACCTTATATTTAACTGATTTTGCAAGAAGCATACAAAGCCAGCGGAAGAATCCCACGCGAGCCATACCTTCTACCATAACCATCATTCCCGCAATAAAGATGATGGTTGCCCAGTTAATACCGCTGGAACTTTCACCTTCTCCAGCAGAAGCAATCCAAAATCCAAGTGTAAAAATACTTCTGACATTCAACGTCTTCATAACAGCTTCCCAAGAATGAAGCCCAAGCCCGAATACCAAAAGCAATGTTAAACATGCGCACCCAAGCGTAACCCACTGACGTTCAACAACTTCTGTGATGACCAACACGAACATCGCAAGAAAAATCATTGTCGCCAGAATTTGTGCTAACAACATATTTCCCTCTATATTATTTGTAAGATTTGCAGAAATTTATCACCAAAATTTAAAGATTTCAACTATATATATTTATTTATCTGGGCGAGTTATTTCACCCAGTCACATTTCGCAGTTCCACTACGTTCAGCCGCAAGCGGCCGCTACGCGCTGCTCAATTCTCCCGCCAGCTATTCTCTACTTTGCGCAAGCAACACCGCTCCAAAAATCAGAACACAGCCTAAAATCATCCGCAGAGTAAGTGCCTCGTGCAAAATGATTGCGCTGAATAAAACTCCAAACACTGATTCAAAGCCCAAAAACAGCGATGCAAGAGAAGACTTTACATACTTAAGACCGATGTTCTGAAGATTAAAGCAAAGCATAGTTGCAAAAAGCCCAAGATACAAAATCGAAATTATAACTTTAGAATCCATCAGAACGGATACCGTCATCTTTCCATCAAAAAAGGGAGCCATCAGCCACGCAAGAATTGTTGCCGTAATAAACTGAAGGTTTGTAAGAAGAAGAATGTCATCTTTCTGCCTGTTATATTTTTCTGTCCAGATGATATGAAGGGCATAAAAAACACCGCAGATAAGCGTAAAAACATCACCTTTATTTATAGCTTTTGCATCGCTGGTTCCAAGAGCCAGAAGTCCGATTCCTGTAATCGAAAGCAAAGCAGCAACAAAAACATGCCAGCCAGGACGTTTTTTATATAAAAACCAGGTAAAAAGCGGAATTAAAATTACGTAAATTGTAGTAAGAAAGGCATTCTTTCCGGCAGTTGTGTACGCACAGCCAACAGTCTGACTAAGATAGCCCAGCCCCAAAAAACAGCCGCTTAAAAGACCGTGCCGTAAATATGTAAAATTGATTTTTTTCCAGCGCTTACCAATAACAAGCGCCATAATAACAGCCGCAAGGGTGTATCGCAGTGCCACAAGGTAGAAGGCTCCTACGTAATCAAGACTGTCTTTTACAACAACAAAACCAAAGCCCCAGATTGCAGCAGTAAGCAGTAATCCGAAGCTCGAAAAGAAAGAAACAAATGTTGCATTCATAGTAA
>JAILHD010000139.1 GCA_024696155.1 Treponema sp.
AAAAAGCCCTTTGAAGAGTTCAGGTAATCTACGGCACAACCATCATCTGAATACCGTTGCTGGATTCCTCCTCTGGCGGGGTTTTCCAGCGATGATTTGCATAGCACCTGAACTCATCAAAGGGCTTTTCACTGATATTAATTGATTTTAATCTTTTAGTAAATATGGTATTCTATTTTTATTTGATGGAAATCTTTTTGAGGTATTTATGATTTTTAAGAATTTAAAACAGCAGTTTTTTGTTCCCCATTTTGCTGTTAAATTTCCAATCATGGTTATTTCTATTTTTGGAATGGGTGTATTTCTTTCTTTTTTGATTGAAGTTAATTTTGGAACTGATCCTTGCAGTTTTATGAACCGTAATGTGTCTAACAGAATTGGTATGACTCTTGGTAACTATCAGCTTATTTCTAATGCTGTTTTGTTTATTTTATCTCTTGTTTTTGCACGTAATCTTATTGGTTTTGGAACTTTCTTTAACTGGATTTGCATTGGCTATATTGCCGACTTCTTCTGTGGCATCTGGAAAAATACCGGTTTTCATGATTTTATTCTGCTTTCAGATAACATGCATTTTCGAATCTTAGTTTTTGCACTGGCAATTTTGTTTTTTGTAATTTCTGCGGCTGCTTATATGAATGCTCAGATGGGCGTTGCACCTTATGATGCTTTGCCAATAATTCTTTCGCGTCTTTTTACCAAGGTGCCGTTTTTTATTGTAAGAATCTGCTATGACATGCTTGCCATTACTATTGGTCTTATTGCAAGCCTTTCTAATCCTAACGGAATGCAGGGCTCCCTTTTGGGCTCGGTGATTCTGGCTTTATCTATTGGACCCGCTGTTACTCTTGTTGGTAAGTATATGAAGGCGCATATTTTGAGATTTGATGAGTAAGAGGGTGAATGCCTAAGCCCCCGGCGCCGAAGGCGAATCATCTTTAATCAAAAACGAAGGTCTGTTCGTCAATTTTTCTCATTCCGATTGATTTCCAGAAGATTTCGGCGTTCAGATCTTTTGCGTCAAGAAGCACTTTTTTTGCTCCGGTTTCCCACATCAGGCGTTCCATGGCACTAGTTCCAATTCCAAGTCCTCGGAACTGCTTGTTTACTTCAAATAAATCGATTATCAGCGTGTCCTGAACAATTTTATAAATGCAGACGGCCTTTAGAAAACCGCCAGAAGGTTTGTAATCAAAAATCATGTATTTGCAGTCTTTTAAAAGGAATGAAAATTCTCCCTGTTCGGTGTAGGATTTTAAAAGAGGAAAATTATCCCAGCCTTCTAGGGCCATGTAGGATTCAAAAATGTCACTGTCGAGAATTCGATAATTCAGATTCATTACACATATTTTACATTTAAAAACAGGATTTTCAAAATTTTTGTTTAAAAAAAACTATAAAAACCAACCGTTGCAACCTTTTCTTTTTACCATTAAAATAGAAGAATATGGCAGAAAATGAAATTATCCCTTTGCGAATGGGTATTGATGTTGGATCTACTACTGTAAAAGTAGCTATTTTGGATCATGATGATAAGCTCATTTACGGAGATTATCAGCGTCATCGTGCCGATATTCGCAGTACAATTATAAAGGTCGTAAATGCGGCTCTTGATGATATAGAAAAGAAATTCCCTTTTGGAGATAAACAGACTCTTACTGTTAAGGTTACCGGTTCGGGAGGTCTTTCTGTATCTCACTGGCTTAACATTCCTTTTATTCAGGAAGTTATTGCGGCTACTACGGCTGTTAAGAAAATTATTCCGCAGACTGATGTTGTAATTGAGCTTGGCGGTGAAGACGCTAAGATTACATATTTTAAAGGCGGCGTTGAGCAGCGAATGAACGGTACCTGTGCGGGTGGTACGGGTGCTTTTATCGATCAGATGGCGGCTTTGCTGGAAACTGATGCTAATGGTTTGAACGAGCTTTCTAAAAACGCTAAGCAGATTTATCCGATTGCGGCCCGCTGTGGTGTATTCGCAAAAACTGATATTCAGCCTTTAATTAACGAAGGTGCCCGCAAGGAAGATATTGCGGCTTCGATTTATCAGGCGGTTGTAAACCAGACTATTTCGGGGCTTGCCTGCGGTAAGCCGATTCGCGGTCACGTAGCATTTTTGGGCGGTCCGCTGCATTTTATGGATCAGCTGCGCTACCGCTTTATTGAAACCCTTAAGCTTAAGGAAGATGAAATTATTGTGCCGGAGGATTCGCAGCTTTTTGTTGCAAGCGGTTCGGCATTCAGTGCTGAGCGCAAGTTTACAGGCGACTCGGCTGAGGATTTTCACTTTCCGACAATTAAAGAGTTCCGAGAAAGCCTGAAAAATCTTGTTGGGGCTGAACTGAGCGAGGTTCAGAGACTTCCTCCTCTTTTTAAAAATCAGGCGGAGCTGGATGAGTTTAAGGCCCGCCATGCTCAGGAAAAGGCTAAGCGCGGGGATTTGAAGTCTGTAAAGGGGCCGGTTTTCCTTGGTCTTGATGCGGGTTCTACAACTACAAAGGCTGTTTTAATTGACCAGGAAGGAGCAATCCTCTGG
>JAILHD010000161.1 GCA_024696155.1 Treponema sp.
CCAGACGGCATCCGCTTTTCTACAGACCTTTCTTTCTTAAAACGAATCCGCACAGAAATCGATTTTTTCTTAAAATATTTATAACATTCTGTTAATGTTTTTTTAATCGCCTTCCGACACTATATGCAAATGGTTGTTGACCAGAATTATTAAACATTTCGGACTAAAATCAGTCCATTTACACAGGAGGCGCAGCATGAATCATCTTGAATTTGAAAAGAATGGAAGACGTTATTGCCTTACAGGTAATGTTATTACTATTTTTTTAGATAACGGCGTAAAGCTGCGCCAGCTGTTCTTCCGTGACATCAAGACTGCACGCGAAGCATTTCTTTCGGTAGCATAAGATTTTTTTTCATACATAAACTCCTCCTATTCTATGGCGGAAGATTAACAGTGCTATCATGTTAATCTTCCGCCTTTTTTTTTTATTTTATAAAAAAAAATCACAGAATATATTGCATATTTGGTTAGTTTGTACTAACATCTTTTACGTTGTTAGACCTAACTAACAATATAAAAGACGGAGTACTTTCATGAACTATATAAGAAAAATTATCCTTTCTACTCTGCTAATCTTTGCAGAAGTTTCATTTTCTTTAACAGCGGGTAATCGTGATGCAAATAAAGCCTGGAAAGACGTTGCAAAAGAGATGCAGATTATTATAGAAGATGCATACACTCTCTATATAAATGGAAATGCAGACGCTGGATACGAAAGAGTAAACGACGCTTACTTTGGACATTACGAGGTAGACGGTTTTGAACGCAATACCCAAAGCAGAATCGGAGGAAGCCGAGCTGGTAATGTTGAAGTTCAGTTCAGTAGACTTAAAACAGCTATAAGAAACGGAAAGACAGATAACGAAGTAAGAAAAGAAGCTGATACTCTTATTGCGATGCTTTTTGAAGATGCAGAAAAACTTGATCCGCCAGAAATGGAATGGACAGAACTTGCAGAAATAATCAAACAAGAATTTTCAGAAGCTGCTGAAATGTATCTGGATGGACATGTGGTTACCGCAGAACCAAAATTTAGAAAAGCATATGCCCGCTATTACGGAAAATCAAAGTTTCAGGAAAATGTAATCAAAACTCTTTCTGAACAAAAAGATAAAGAAATCGTTCTTCTTTACAATGAAACAAAAAAAATGCTTCTGAACAGGGAAGAAAAACCTGTTGTGGCACAAAGCCTTAATCAGCTTTCAGCTTTAATTTCAAAAACGGCAGATGAGCTTACAAGGGCGGATAACCGCGCACAGTGGTGGGGAACAGTTCTTGCTTCAATCATGATTTTGCTTAGAGAAGGTTTTGAAGCAATTCTGATTGTGGGCGCTATTATCGCTTATCTTAGAAAAAATGAAACAGAAGATTTGAATCCTGTTTACAAAGGTTCTCTCTGGGGCATTATTGCCTCAATTATTATGGCGGTAATACTTATAAGCCTTACAAAATTTGGCTTTGAAAGTGGTCAAGGTCAGGAAGTAATAGAAGGTATTACAATGTTCGTTGCCGTTGCAGTTTTGTTCTATACATCAAACTGGATGCTTTCAAAATCTTCTTCTGCCGCATGGTCATCCTACATCAAGGGAAAAGTGCAGAATTCTATAGACAAAAACAGTATGTTCGGACTTGCCTTTACATGTTTTCTTGCTGTTTTCCGTGAAGGTGCAGAAGTAATTTTGTTCTATCAGGCAATGTTTGCAGGTTCCAGCGGAAAACCAGGAGTTCTAAGCGCAGTAATTTTAGGAATTGCAATTTCCATTGCACTTTTAGTATTTGTTTACAAGGCAATTATTCTTACTGGAAAGAAACTGCCATTAAAACCTTTCTTCCTTGCAACATCAATTCTTATGTTTGTTATGGTTGTTGCTTTTGTTGGAGGAGGAATCAGCGAATTTGTTGATGCAGGATGGATAAATCCACGCGTTATAAGCGGAGTTCCTACAATTTCGCTTTTAGGCATTTATCCTTATGCAGAATCTCTGATTGGTCAGGGAATTGCACTTTTAATTGTAATTTTGAGCTTAATTCTCGGATTTATTCCGGAGCTAAAAAAACGTTTATTACACACAAAGGAGTGTTAAAAGTTATGAAAAAGACAATGTCTTTTGTTTTGGCAGGGGTAGCATGTGCCTTTGCATTTATGGGTTGCGAAAAAAAGAGCAACAATTCTCAGGTTTCTTCATCTGCTGCAGCAGAAGTTGTTGAAGAAGATGAAGGCGGATTCGTTGAACACGACATCGGCGATGAACAGCAGGCAGGTTTCCTTGCAGTTAACGGAGTTTACTTCCAGGCTGTTGACATGAAATCTGGTGAAGGAAACGTTCAGAATGGTGCAGACTTCACAATGCATATCGAAGCTGATATTGCTGCCATGGACAACAATCTTGGATTTGTTGTTGACCAGTTTGTTCCAGGCCTTACAGTTGATTACGAAATCATCGATCAGGCAAACAACTCTAAAGTTGTTACAGGTACTTTCATGCAGATGAATGCTTCTGATGGTCCACACTACGGTGCAAATATCAACCTTAATAAAGCAGGAACTTATACAGCTCGCTTTATTATTCATAGCCCTGCAGAAAACAACTACTTCATCCACACAGATGATGATACAAAACCTGGTGAAACTCTTCAGGACTACTGGAAAAATGACAAACCTCTTACTGTTGAATTCAAAGACTGGGTATTCGACGGCAAGAAAGTTCAGCCAGAATATAACTAATAAAAAAATCAACTCCCGTCCTCCTAAGGGAGTTTGAAAACTAAACAAATATCGCTTGCCACAGCCTGAATCAGACTGTGGCGTTTATTTCTTATCAATAATCTGATAAAGGCATTTTTATGGCAAAAAATTTATATGAAGTAGTTTTGAACTTATTTATTCCTTTTTTATTACTTTCTATAGTAAGTTCAATAAACAATCATTTTGAAAATAAAAACGTAAAAAAATGGCATTGGAATGCGCTTATTATTTTATTTTTTTTAGTTTTGGTAGTATCAGTTTTACGCCAATGGCGACTTATAAAATACAACCAGATTAATAATATTTATCTTCTGAATATTTCGTTAATATCAGGATTTTTATATTGCTCAGGAATTTGGATCTATTTTTCAACTGTAAAAAAATCAAAAGATCTTACACCAAAAGTTAAAATAATTTTTGAAATTTGTCTTACAGTTTTAGGCTTACTTTTCTGCTTCTGCCAGTTTTTCTATAAAATACCACTTGTTATATTTCTTCCTCTTCAATTCTTAGGACTTGGCGAAAATATTTTTTCTACAATGTATCTTATGAAAATTACAGGCTTTGCTTTTGCATGGCTTTTGTGCATACTCTTTTGTATTGAAACCTACAGGCTTTTAGTCCGTACAGGCACAAAGGGAAAGTCAATTTGTTTTTCCATTTTTTATATTCTTAGTGGATTCATAAACTTTACAGCAATCATAGGAATTATCAATTCCTACTACCGCAGAAAAATCAAGATTCCTTCAAACTTAAGAAAATCTATTCCAAAACTGATTGCAGCAGAAGACATTGTATTTTTTGCAGTGATTTTTATTTTTCTTGCAATTGCGCTTTTCTTTTTCTTACGACATTTGAAAGTAAAAGGAGAATGGGAAAATCCTGCTCAGCACAGAATTCTTCGCCGTTATGAGCGCGACTGCCGTAGAATCGGAGCCTTTGCTTTTATACTTGGACTTTTAGTTTTGTTAGATTGCACTGTAATTAAAAAAAAGGCTAACAGATTAGTGGAACTATCTCCAAGCGAAGAATTTCAAATTGACGGAAACAGAATATATATTCCTCTTGAACAGGTAAGTGATGGACATCTCCACCGCTTTTCCTGGACAAATGAAAAAGGAAAAACAATTCGCTTTATTATCGTCCAAAAGAGAGGAACAAATTTTGGAGTTGGCTTTGATGCCTGCGAAGTTTGCGGAAACGTTGGCTATTATGAGCGAAAAAATGAAATTGTCTGTAACCGTTGCGATGTTGTAATGAATAAAAACACAATCGGCTTAAAGGGCGGCTGCAATCCTATTCCGCTGGAATCAAAAATAGAAGATGGTGGAATTGTAATTTATACCCAGAATTTAAATCTGGAAGCCGGACGCTTTTAATCACAAGGCAGGAGGAAATATGTTTTTCAGAATGGTAGTTCAGGCTCTTGTACGCCAGTGGAAAAAAATGATTATGATTGCCTTTACGATTTCGCTGGGTTCCTCTCTTGCAACCGCAATGCTAAACGTAATGTTCGATGTAGGCGACAAGGTAAATCAGGAATTAAAAACCTACGGAGCAAATATTCGTGTGGTACCTCAGACAGCAAGCATTTTAAATGATCTTTACGGAGTTGAAGGTGCACAGGCGCAATATTTGAGGGAAGATGAACTTGGAAAAATCAAAACAATTTTCTGGTCCTTCAATATTGTAGATTTTGCACCTTATTTAGAAGATATTGCTATTTTAGAAAACAATGACGGCTCTTTTACAGAAACAAATGTTGTTGGAACCTGGTTCAGTTATCACCTTGATTTACCAACCGGCGAAACACTGGACACTGGAATGACTGCAATGAAAAAATGGTGGTCAATTGAAGGTAACTGGATTAAGGATGATGAAGAAAACCTTGCAATGATTGGAACAGAACTTGCAGCAAAAAAATCACTCAAAATTGGAGATAAAATAACTCTTTTTGAAAAAAAAGACAGTCAAAACAAAAAAGAGACTACGTTTACAATTTGTGGAATTTTTGACGCAGGCAGCGATGAAGATGAAAAAATCTACTTAACGCTTCACTCCGCACAAAAACTGTTTTCTAAGCAGGGAGTAGTTTCTTCAATAGATGTAAGCGCTCTTACAACTCCTGATAACGAATTGGCTAGAAGAGCAGCCCAGAATCCCGAAAGCCTGAATATTGTAGACTGGGATACCTGGTATTGTACAGCTTATGTAAGTTCAATCTGCTATCAGCTTCAGGAAGTAATTACTAATTCGACTGCAAAGGCAGTACGACAGGTTGCAGAAAGTGAGGGTGCAATTTTAAACAAAACTCAACTTCTTATGCTTTTAATAACAATTCTTAGTCTGATTGGTTCGGCTCTGGGAATTTCAAATCTTGTTACGGCAAGTGTTATGGAACGCTCGCAGGAAATAGGACTTTTAAAGGCTATTGGAGCTTACAACGGCGCTGTAATGGCTCTGGTTCTTACAGAAATCCTTATAACAGCAATTATTGGCGGTGCCTGCGGTTATTTTGCAGGATTAGGATTTGCCCAGATTATAGGACAGTCAGTTTTTGAATCAAATATCAACATAAAGCTTTCTGTAATTCCAATTGTTGCTGTTCTGATTTTTGTTGTAACAATGGCAGGCTCAATCCCATCAATCAAAATGTTATTGCATCTGGAACCAGCAGAAGTTCTTCATGGAAGATAAGAGGAAATTATGACAAAACAGAAGTTTTATCTAAAAATGATAACAAGTTCAATTATGAGGCGAAAAAGTCGTATGATGATTGCTCTTTTTGCAGTTGCAATTGGAGCTACTATTCTCAGTGGACTTATCACAATTTACTATGACGTGCCGCGTCAGATGGGACAGGAATTCCGTTCTTATGGTGCAAATCTGATGCTTTCTTCAAGCTGTTCAGAAGATATTTCTGAAGAAAGTCTTTTAAAAGCTTTAAGGGTAATTCCAAAAGAAAAGCTTGTAGGCTTTACAGCATATCGCTATGAAACAACAAGACTGAACAAGCTTCCGTTTATGACAGGTGGCATTGATTTTGATTCCGTTCAAAAAACAAGACCCTACTGGGGAATCTCTGGAAATTATCCGCTTTCTGATGATGAAGTAATTTTAGGGCAAACTGTAAGCCAGACGATAGCCATAAAAGAAGGAAGCTTTATTGAATTAGCAGGTATGGATTCATTTGGAAATGAATTTATCAAAAAATTCAAAGTAAGCGGAATTTTGCAAACCGGCGGAAGCGAAGAAGAATGTATTTTTATGAAAATCACTTCGATGGAAGCACTTATGAAAAACAAAGGTTCTTTTGATGTTGCGGAATGTTCTATAAGTACTTCTGTAAATGAGCTGGAAACTATTTCTGAAATTATTTCTTCTTCTGTACCAGAACTGACTCCGCGCCTTGTAAAACGTGTTACAAAAAGCGAAGGTGCAGTTCTAAAAAAACTTCAGTCCCTTGTTTGGATTGTAACACTTGTAGTTCTTGTTCTTACAATGGTTTGTGTTGCCACAACAATGATGGCTGTAGTAGCAGAAAGACGTAAAGAAATCGGCTTAAAAAAATCTCTGGGAGCCCAAAACAGAAGCATAATAAAAGATTTTATGGGCGAAGGAATTTTTATTGGAGGGCTTGGTGGCATGCTCGGCGTAATTTTAGGTTTTATTTTTGCGCAGGAAGTAAGTTTGAACGTATTCAAGCGCTCTATTTCTTTTCAGCCAGTTTTAATTCCAATGACAATTGTAATTTCGGTTGCAATAACAGCTTTAGCATGTCTTCTTCCAATAAAAAGTGCCACAGATGTTGATCCGGCACTTGTGCTTAAAGGTGAGTAAACAAAAGAGGTAAAAATATGGCATTACTTGAAATAAAAGATGTTTCTAAAATTTATTCAGGCGGAACTGTAAAAGCTTTACAAAAGGTAAACTTAAATGTAGAAAAAGGTGAATGGGTTGCAATAATGGGACCAAGCGGAAGCGGAAAATCCACAATGATGAATATCATCGGCTGTATGGATAAACCTTCCAGCGGAAAGGTAATTCTTGACGGGGTAGATATTACAAACGAAAGCTCAAGAAATCTTACTACAATCCGAAGAAACAAAATTGGACTGGTTTTCCAGCAGTTCCATCTTGTAAATTATCTGACAGCCCTGGAAAACGTTATGATGGCTCAATACTATCACAGCATTCCAGATGAAAAAGAAGCTCTTGAAGCACTTGAACGAGTGGGCTTAAAAGAGCGCGCAAAACACCTTCCAAGTCAGCTTTCTGGTGGTGAACAGCAGAGAGTATGCATTGCAAGGGCTTTAATTAATTACCCACAGATTATTCTTGCCGATGAACCAACAGGAAATCTGGACGAAGCAAACCAGAATATGGTGATTGAGATTTTCCGCCAGCTTCACAAAGAAGGTCGCACTATTGTTGTCGTTACGCATGACCCGGAAGTTGCGGAAGTTGCAGAACGAACAGTTGTTCTGGAACACGGGAAAGTTGCAAGAGAAATTAAAAATAAAAATTAAAACGAGGTAAATGTATGAAAAAAATTAATTTTTTTGATGTGGCAATTCTGATTCTTTCAGTATTTTTATGTCTTGGTTCTGTATTTTTATTCCACGCCTGCCCTCAAAAGCCTGATGGAAGCTGGATGGCATGCCACCACGTACAGAATGTAATCACTCTTTTAGGAGCATGTCTTTCTTTTCTTTCTGTACTTTGTATTGGCACTCCAAGACTTCTTAAAATAATTCTTTCTGCTGTGATTGCTGCAGCTTCAATTTTTGCGATTTTGATTCCCGGCACTCTTATGAGAATGTGTATGATGCATGAAATGCGCTGCTGGACAGTTATGAAACCTTCGGTTACAGTTCTCTGCATTCTTATTGCAATTTTTTCAATTTTTAATCTTATAAAAACGGTTCTAAAAAAATGAGATTTTGCACATTACCTTTTATTAATATTTTAGGAAAGAAAGGACGTAGCGCAGCCTTATTTGTTTTTGCTTTTCTTCTTTCTTTTTCAATTTTTGGCGGAGCAATAATTCTTTCTAGTCTTAGAAACGGACTTAAAAGCCTTGAACAAAGACTCGGTGCAGACATAATTGTTGTTCCCTACGAGGCCCGTACTAAAGTTAATGCAGATACAATTTTAAATCAGGGAAACAGAACATATTTTTATATGCCAGGTTCAACCCTTGGTAAGATTGCTAAAATCGAGGGTGTTGAAAAGTTATCTCCTCAGATTTATATGTGTTCCATGAACGCAGGCTGCTGTTCAGTATCTCTTCAGCTGATTGGATTTGATCCTGATACAGATTTTACAATTCAACCCTGGGTTAGACAAAGTTTTTCGGGAACTCTTAAAACCGGTGATATTCTTATTGGAAGCAAAGTTACGCTTACTTCCAGCAGAAATCTCAAATTTTTTGATCGACTATGGAACATTGCCGCACAACTTGAAGAAACAGGAACAGGACTTGATAACGCAGTATTTGCAAATATAGAAACAATTCGTCAGATGATGGATGCCGCCGACAAACTCAACTGGAGTTTTACAGACAAAAAATACGCAGACGGAATGATTTCAACGGTCATGGTAAAAGTTCAAGATGGCTACGATATTGATTCAGTTGCAAGTCTTATTCAAAGACGCATAAAAAGAATCCAGGTTGTAAAAGCAAAAAATATGACAAGCGGAATTGCAAACAGTCTTTCCAATGTTTCAAAAATTATCGGAATACTTACAATTATCGTCTGGTTTTTGTGCCTTATAATTTTAATTGTAGTTTCAACTTTGATTATAGGTGAACGCAAAAAAGAATTTGCGGTTTTACGGATAATTGGTGCAAGCAGAAGAAAATTAAGTTTTCTTGCAATGTCAGAATCCGTAATTTTGAATACGGCTGGTGGACTCTGCGGAATAATATTCGCTCTGATTCTTATCATTCCCTTCCATTCTCTAATCAAAAGTGCAATCGGACTTCCCTTTCTGCTCCCGCCAGCAACAATAATTTTTGTAATGTTCATACTGACTCTTGTTCTTTCTATTTTATGCGGCTGTATTACTTCAAGTTATGCGGCTCATAAAATTGCACAAGTAGATACAGGAACAATAATTCGCGAAGGCTAATTTTTTAGAAGGAAAATATGATATTAAAAGCAGTTCAAATAAATAAAAAATATCCACGTCCAACAAAGCTTGCAAGTCACTTTGAGGCAGTAAAGACAACTGATTTTTCTCTGGAAAAAGGAAAACTCACAGAAATTACAGGAAGATCTGGCAGCGGAAAAAGTACACTTCTTTATATGATGTCAGGACTTTTAACACCCTCTGCGGGAAATATTTTTCTTGACCAAACAGATATTTATTCACTTTCTGATGAAAAACTTGCAAAACTCAGAAACAAAAACTTTGGTGTTATTCCTCAGGGACAAACAGGTCTCTTTGCACTTACAGTTCTTCAAAATGTTTTATGCCCTGCAGCAATTTTTGGAAAAACTGATAAATATCAAAATCGTGCCATGGAACTTCTTGATATGGTAGGAATATTAAATCTAAAAGATGCAAAAATGAATGAACTTAGCGGTGGCGAAATGAGGCGTATGTCTATTGCCAGAGCTCTGCTAATGGATCCTGACTTTATTTTTGCAGACGAACCTACAGACGATTTGGACGATGAGAATACAGAACAGGTTTTAAAGCTTCTTAGAAAAACTTGTGATAATGGAAAATCCGTTATTCTGGTTACACACGAACAGTCCGCAAAAAAATATGCAGATCAGATTTTTAATATGGATGGCGGAAGTTTTAAGTCTTAATAAAAATACTTAATCATTCATATCCTGCAAAGCAGAATCTGCAGCAATTTTTCCAAAAATGGTGATGTCGGCAATGGAATTTCCTCCAAGTCGATTATCACCATGAACACCGCCTGTAACTTCTCCTGCCGCGTAAAGGCAAGGAACAATAGAACCATCGTTTTTAATTACCTGTGCTCTTTCATTAATTGCAATACCTCCCATCGTGTGATGAATGGCAGGTTCAATTTCTACGGCGTAATAAGGGCCTTTAGAAAGGCTGACAGCCAGATTACTTCTTCCAAATTCATCTTTTCCTTTTTCAAATCCCTGATTGTATTTATTGACAGTAGCTTGAAGAACAGAACCTTCCATTCCAAGTTTATTTGCAATTTCTTCAATAGAATTGCCACTTACAAGAAGACCTTTTTTATCATAATCTTCTATTGACTTTAAGGATTTTCTTACCGCCTGATTAAAAAAGATATAAGCGCGTTTTTCTGGTAAAGAAAGAACAGCTGCCGAAGTTACATCACGGGTAGCAAGTTCATTTACAAAACGCTTCCCAAGATGACTTATCATAATTGCACCGTTTCCTCTTACGGCTTCTGTAATTAAAATTCCGCGTCCCGGCACTACAGTAGGATGTGTTTGAATTTCATTCATCAAATTCAACTTTGCATCAAATTTTTCTACCCAGAAAAATGCATCGCCTCTTGTAGTTGGAACGTTTGTTGTTGCAAAGCCTTTTAGATCCGGGCGGTATTTTTCTACCATTTCAGCATTAGCTCCAAAACCACCTGTCGCTATAATCACTGCTTTACAAAAAATCTGATACTCCCCTGCTTCGTTCTTTACTCTTACACCAACTGCACGTCCATTCTCTTCTATAATATCTGTAACCGAATTATTAAAACGAATTTCTGCACCAGCATTTTTTGCAGCATCGTACAATTTTGGAATAAGATGAGTACCTATTGCCTGACCGCCAAGCGGTCTATGAGTTCTTTTATTGGTTGAACCACCCATAAGTCCTACATCACTCAAATCAGCTTTAATATCATCCCCCATAAGCCAGTCAACAATGCCACTTGATTTTTCTACAAGCACTTTTACAAGTTCTTTAGAGTTTTTGTTATGACCGCCCCTTATTGTATCCTCATAAAACTGTGCATTCGAATCTTCAATTCCAAGCCGTCTCTGAACAGCTGTCTCGCTAGCATTCAAACCACCAGTAGCAGAAGTTGTATTTCCACCGGGAATTCCAGCTTTTTCTAGCACCAGTACCTGAGCTCCATTTAATGCAGCTTCTGTTGCAGCCGTAAGCCCAGCTCCTCCCGCACCTATAACTACAATATCAGTATGAGAATCTGCATATTTTAATCCTGCTTCAATAATTCCATGAGAAGCTTCTATAGCTGACTGAAGTGCCGAAATCATTCCGTTAGAAGTAAGCGTTGCTCCAGATACAGCATCTAATTCTGTATTTCCATTATTCTTTAAAAAGTATTCAATAAATTCCTTTTCAACAGGAACTCCAATATCATTTGTTTCTGACTGTTCAACTATTTTTGCACTGTTTATTTTTCCATCTAATACAGATATTTCAACAACAATCGGACCATTTCTTCCGGCCCCTCTCCCCTGAAAAACACCATCAGAAAGTAAGTTTGCAGGATGTTTACTACAACATGAAAAACATATTGTAAGAAGCAATCCTTTAAAAATTTTTTTTATAATTTCAAAGTATTTATTAATCAAGTGCATTTAAAACCTCTTTAAGCTATGTTAGTCATAACTTACAATTATATTTATACTACTTTTTTGATTTTTTTCAAACTGTCTTAATTCAAATATAAGAAATGTATTAACAATTTTGTTAGTTTATGCTACCTTAATGTTAGTTAAATCTAACCTAGAGCAATTAGATTTATCTAACATTAATTCTGGTATAGACAATTTTTATAGCATATTAATAGGAGTCTCATTTTGATGCCATTATCATTTGCAAAAGTCGGTGAAGAAAATATCATCAGAAAAATCACAGGAAATGATGAAGTTCGTCGACACCTTGAAAACCTCGGCTTTGTCGCAGGGGCAAATGTTTCAATTGTAAATTCCCTTGCAGGAAACGTAATCGTAAAAGTAAAAGATTCTAGAGTTGCCATAAACGAAGATATGGCACGCCGCATTATGATTTAACATAAAACAAATCAATCAGAATAAGTTCAAATAGTTTTTTATAGGAGTTATATAGATGAAAACTTTACGTGAAGTAAAAATTGGAGAAACCGTTAAGGTTGTAAAACTCCATGGCGAAGGTGCGGTAAAACGCAGAATTATGGATATGGGCGTAACAAAGGGCGTAGAAATTTACGTTCGCAAGGTCGCTCCACTTGGAGACCCTGTTGAAGTTACTGTTCGCGGCTATGAGCTTTCTCTTAGAAAAGCAGACGCAGAAATGATTGAAGTTGAGTAGGAGAAAATAAAATGGCTGAAAAAATTAGAATTGCACTTGCAGGAAACCCAAACTGTGGTAAAACAACCCTTTTTAATGCACTTACAGGTTCAAATCAGTTTGTAGGAAACTGGCCTGGAGTAACTGTAGAAAAAAAGGAAGGTAAACTTAAAAAATATGATGATGTTGTAATTACTGACCTTCCTGGTATTTACTCTCTTTCTCCATATACTCTGGAAGAAGTTGTAGCCCGCAATTATCTTATTGGCGAGCGTCCTGAAGCAATTTTGAACATTGTAGACGGAACAAACCTTGAGCGAAACCTTTATCTTACAACCCAGCTTGTTGAACTTGGCATTCCTGTTGTAATTGCCCTCAACATGATGGATCTTGTCAAGAAAAACGGTGACAAAATTGATGTAGCTGAACTTTCACGTCAGCTTGGCTGTAAAATCGTAGAGATTTCTGCACTTAAAGGCGACGGCGTTATGCAGGCTGCAGAAGAGGCAATTAAGGCTGCAAAAAACGTAAAGACAGTGCCTCAGCATACCTTTAGCGGAGCTGTTGAACATGCTCTTGCCCACATTGAAGAAGCTGTTGTTCACAATATGAGCGAAGAACAGCAGAGATGGTACGCAATTAAGATTTTTGAGCGCGATGATAAGGTTTACGAACAGCTTAATCTTAAAAAAGAAACACTTTCTCATATTGAAGCAGATATTGCAGCTGCAGAAAAAGAACTTGATGATGATGCAGAAAGCATTATTACAAATGAACGCTATATCTACATCGCAGGAATTCTTAAATCAAGTTACAAAAAACACAATGCAGGAGCCCTTACAAACTCAGATAAGATTGACCGCATTGTAACAAACCGCTGGCTTGGTCTTCCAATTTTTGCTGCAATCATGTTCCTGGTTTACTGGATTTCTATGGTTGGTGTTGGTGCTATGGCTACCGACTGGGCAAACGACGGGCTCTTTGGTGACGGATACCATCTGTTTGGAATTGGAACAGGCGCTTATGAAGAAGCCGCAGAAGAATACGGTGATACTCTAGCAATTCTGGAAGCCCTTGAAGCCGGCGAAACTACTTACGTCGTAGAAGATGAAGAAACTCTTGAACTTTCTGATCCTATTGAAATTACTGATGAAATGGTAGAAGAAGCTCAGGCTATGGCAGAAAAATATGGCGAAGAAGGCCCTGCTCCAGAGGATTACGGAATTTGGGTTCCTGGTATTCCTGTTCTTATTGGAAACCTTCTTGAAAGTATCGACTGTGCTGAATGGCTTTCTGGTCTTATTCTTGACGGTATTGTTGCAGGTTGTGGTGCAGTTCTTGGCTTTGTGCCTCAGATGCTGGTTCTCTTCCTCTTACTTGCATTCCTTGAAGCCTGCGGTTACATGGCTCGTATTGCCTTTGTACTTGACCGTATATTCCGCAAGTTCGGACTTTCCGGAAAATCCTTTATTCCTATGCTTGTAGGAACCGGTTGTGGTGTTCCTGGCATTATGGCAAGCCGTACAATTGAAAACGAGCGTGACCGCCGCATGACAATCATGACAACAACCTTTATTCCTTGTGGAGCAAAGGTTCCATTCATCGCTATGATTGCTGGTGCAATTTTCAGCGGTTCTGCCTGGGTTGCAACTTCTGCTTACTTTATTGGTATGGCGGCAATCATCATTTCTGGTGTAATGCTTAAAAAGACAAAAATGTTTGCAGGTCAGCCAGCTCCATTTGTAATGGAACTTCCAGCTTACCACATGCCTACTCTTGGAAACGTACTCCGCTCAATGTGGGAACGCGGCTGGTCATTCATTAAAAAGGCCGGAACAATCATCATGCTTTCTACAATCGTAGTATGGTTTACATCATTCTTTGGCTGGGCAGATGACGGCTTCAGAATGCTTGCAGAAGACGAACTTGACGCTTCTATTCTTGCAAAAATCGGTGGAGCAATTGCCTGGATTTTCAGTCCTCTTGGATGGGGAAACTGGCAGGCAACAGTTGCTTCTATCACAGGTCTTGTAGCAAAGGAGAACATCGTTGGTACAATGGGTATTTTGTACGGCGGCGGAGAACTTTCTACCTACCAGACTCTTGCACAGAACTTTACAAACATAACAGGCTTCTCATTCCTGGTATTCAACCTTCTTTGCGCTCCTTGTTTTGCTGCAATTGGTGCCATCAAGCGCGAGATGAACAATACAAAATGGACCTGGTTTGCAATTGCTTACCAGTGTGGATTTGCTTACGCAATCGCTCTTATGGTAAATCAGTTTGGAAAACTCTTTACAGGAAGCGTAAACGTAATTGGAACTATCTTTGCTCTTGCCGTGCTTTGCGGTATGATTTACATGCTTTTCTTCAAAAAGTACAGCGAAGCAACAAAACTTGGAGACGTTAAATAATGTCAACTTTAATCGTAGGTATAATTCTGGCAGCTGTAGTTGCACTAGTTGTCAGAAACTTGATAAAGAACAAGACCCACGGAAAATCTTCGTGCGGTTGTGGATGCAGTTCCTGCGGCTCTGGCTGTAATTGCAGTAAATAGTTAAAAAGAAAAAGGACACGATTCAAATCGCGTCCTTTTTTTATGCCTTGCTAAAACTTAGAAATCTGCAGCGGTTAATAACTGCCATTAAAAATGTAAGTTCAACGAACCGCTGCTCACCTTACGCGCTGCGTAAGGTGCTTATAATGTTTCTAGAAATCTGCTAACTTTGGTGCACGTGGATATGGGATAAGTCGCACGCAAGCGTGCTTACCAAGTTTCCTTACGGAAACTTGCGCACTAAAAATCCGCCAACTTAGGAGCTCTAGGATAAGGTATTACGTCTCTGATATTCTCCATACCTGTTACGTAGCGGATAAGACGTTCAAAGCCAAGACCAAATCCTGAGTGAGGAACTGTTCCGAACTTGCGCAAATCCAGATACCAGTCGTAAATGCTCTTATCCATGCCGCGACGTTCAATTTCTGCACAGAGCTTTTCGTAAGACTCTTCGCGCTCAGAACCACCAATAAGTTCACCAATTCCAGGAACCAGAACGTCAACAGCCTTTACGGTTTTTCCATCTTCATTCTGCTTCATGTAGAAGGATTTGATTTCTTTTGGATAGTTATAAACCATTACAGGGCAGCCAAAAATCTTTTCTGTAAGATAGCGTTCGTGCTCTGTTGCAATATCACAGCCCCAGTAAGGTTTGAATTCAAACTTAGCGCCCTTAGCAGCTGCTTCTTCAAGCTTTGCAATTGCGTCAGTATAAGAAATGCGGACAAACTTTGCATCTACAACTTTTGTAAGGCTTTCGATAAGGCCTGGCTGAATGCGCTTGTCAAAGAATTCCAGATCAGAACGGCATTTTGTTAATGCCCAGTTCAAAAGATATTTTACAAAGTCTTCCTGAATATCCATATCGTCATCAAGGTCATAGAAGGCCATTTCAGGTTCAATCATCCAGAACTCTGCAAGGTGACGTGGAGTATTTGAGTTTTCTGCACGGAAAGTAGGTCCGAATGTGTAAACGCGGCTCAAAGCTGTAGCCATTGTTTCTGCCTCAAGCTGACCAGAAACTGTAAGTGAAGCCTTCTTTCCAAAAAAGTCCTTTGAGTAATCAACGATTTTGTGAGCATCCTCAATCTTCATTCCGCCCTGACCGGCTTTTACACCCATCTCGGCGATTTTTTCCATGCTCAAAGTTGTTACCTGGAACATTTCTCCAGCGCCTTCACAGTCAGAACATGTAATCTCCGGTGCGTTGATGTAAACAAATCCACGCTCCTGGAAGAATGAGTGAACGGCAAATGCCATCTGGTTACGAACACGGAAAACAGCACCAAAAGTATTTGTTCTGGCACGAAGGTGAGCGTTATCACGAAGATATTCCATGCTCATCTTGTTTTTCTGAAGCGGGTATTCTTCAGGATTACAGGTTCCGATGCAGGTAAGATCTTCAAGGGTAACTTCAACAGCCTGTCCGCTTGCAGGAGAAGGAATCAAAATACCTTCTGCGCGGATAGATGCACCTGTATTTAATTTTTTGAGTTCAGCTTCGATATTGTTTACATTGGCATTATTTGATGGAGCATTGCGGTCAAAAGTAAGCTGGATATTAGCAAAACAGCTTCCGTCATTAACCTGAATAAAAACAAGATTTTTTGAGTCGCGAACAGTGCGAACCCAGCCAGAAACAGAAACTTTACGTCCGTCAGGCTCCGAAGTTAATAAATCTTTGATTAAAACTGGTACCATAAATAAGTCCTTTAAAATGTAAAATATTGAAGATATTTTAATGATTTAAATCGATTTTTACAATTTGTATGATATAATTATTTGTAATAAAAAAAGTTTATTATCCGGGGTTTCTAAATGATTGCAGTTTATCTGAATCTGATTTTACTGTCTCTGGCTGTACTTTCGTTAGTTGCAGGAGTTTCGTTTTTTACACAAAAAAGCGGCTTCAGGCATGTAAGGGTTTTTACACTACTGTTTGGAATAGCTTCTGCCATGGTTTGCGGCGGTTATTCAATCATGGGCTTTATGGTCAATGAAAACTGGGCTTTTATTCCACGCTTAGTCGGATATTTTGGAATAGATACCTTTCTGATTCTGGAAATTGAATACGTGCTGTTTGATATGAGTAAAAAAACAAACGTCAGGTACGTTCCGCTGGGGTGTTTAATAGTCTACGAAGTCTTTGATATGATTGTTTGCGGACGCCCGCACGCTTTGAACTACACCCGAAACGCCTACTACACCTTCTATCAGAATTCCAATCCTTCCATTCATCTATTCCATTACAGTTTTATTCTTACAACCGCCGTTACACTTATTACAATTGCACTTCTTTGGTACAAACAAAAAACAATTAAACGCGAAAAATACTTTGTAATTACCATCAGTTTTTCTCACACCTTTGTTTTTATTGCCTCTGTATTAGATTTTTTAAATGCAAAACCTATTTACAACTTAAGAACCTTTAGTTTCTGCGCGGGCATTGCCTTTGTATTTTTTGTCTGGTTTTTCAGTAATAGAAAATATTCAAAATTTATTCCGTCTGTAGAAAACGTAAGTAAAGAAGTCTTTTTTACAATTGATGTTCCTATTGTAATCTTTGACCTTGAAGGAACAATCAAAGTCTGTAATCCAGCGGCAAGCAATAAGTTCCATACAACAGAGTTAAATGCTGATGAAAACAAAATTACCCTTAGAAATTATTTTACATTCTCTGATGTAGCAACAATGCATCTTCTTTCCAGATCAAAAAACGCAATGTCGGGGCGTTACCAGACAACAATCAAAACCACTGGTGAACCGTGCTTTCTAACATGCTTTGTAAAACTAGATTATACGGGAGATCCGTTCTGTGTTATTGGAACTATTTCCACCAGTCCGGGAGGCAATGAATGAAAACTTACAGATGTCACCAGATTGTAATAATTGTTCTTTTTAGCATGGCAACAAACCTTATAGGAAGGCTCACGGCAGATTTTTATAATTTACCAATGTGGCTAGATTCATTTGGAACTTTTCTTACAGCTTACACTCTGGGGCCAATCTGCGGATTAATGGTAGGCATTTCCAGCAAAGTAATAGCAGGCTTTTTTAATCATACTTCATACATCTATTCTATTACTGCAAGCTGTACGGCGCTCATCGCAGGCTATCTTGCAAAACGCGGCTGGATGGAATCTCTTTTAAAAACTGTCTCTTTAAGTGTTATTTTAACTTTTGTAAACGTTGTCATTTCTGGCACTCTTGTTTATTTTGTATTTTACGGCGAAATCAACAACATGTGGGGCCAGGGAATTTCTGACCTTCTGGATTCTTTGAGAATGCCTTCAATTCTCTGCATCTTTGTGGGTCAGTTTTATGTAAATTTTGCAGACAAGATGATTACGCTGGTTTCTGTATTTATATTCATACGTTTTTACAGAACTATAAGACCTAACATCCCAAATATTTTCAGGCTTTCAAGTACGCTCCCGTCCCTTCCCCCGCTGCTGCTCTTTTTTGGCACACTTTTAATATTTGCCCATACACCATTGAACGCACAGCACCAACACGATTATAACTCCTACGTTCACATGATTTACAATAAAGAAAATGGAATCCCAAGCGGAAAGACAAATGACATAGTTTCTACCACCGACGGAATTCTTTGGATAGGAACTTACGAAGGGCTTTACCGCCACAACGGACGCGAATTCCGCCATATGAGCGAGTTTAATTCCATAAGTACAGCCCGCTGTCTTTACGTAGACGATGAAGGACGCCTTTTTGTAGGCACCAATGACAGCGGACTTTCGATTGTAATCAACGAGACTGTCGTTAATACCCTTGAAAAAAAAGACGGTCTTCCAGATGATTCAATCCGCAGTATTACGCGCGGCTCAGACGGGCTTTTTTATGTAGGAACACCTGGCGACCTTGCAGTGCTTTCTCTTATGGACGGCCTTAGCATTTATAAAATCATTCCACAAGTATATGGTGCAAAACGTCTTACAGCAGACCTTCAAGAACATATTGCAGCAATTACTTATTCCGGTTCTCTTTTTATTCTTCACGGAACAGACGTAAAAACAGATTTAAAGACTTTTCCAGGATTGAAGGACGAACAGTTTACAGCGGCAGCCTTTTCTCCAGACGGACATCTTTATGCCTCCACAGAAAAAAATACCGTCCTAATTTTTTCTATAAAAGAAAATTCTCAGGCAACTGCAGAAGGAGAAGTAAAAAATTCAACAGATATAAAACTTGAACAAGCGCTTCCCTGCCCCGCAATGCATCACATCAATTCAATTAATTTTTATGACGACGTTACTTTTTTATGTGCCGACAACGGCGCAGGCTATTTAGATAAAGACGGTTACCACAATATTGAAACCGCAGCTTTTTGTAATTCCATTGATAATATGACGCAGGACTATCAGGGAAACCTATGGTTTGCATCTTCCCGCATGGGCCTTTTAAAACTTAGCGAAACTTCCTTTTCAGAGATTTATTCTTCGGCAGGCTTAAAAGAAGAAGTTGTAAATTCTGTTACACGGTTTAACGGCGACCTTTATTTTGCAACGGACACAGGGCTTACCGCCATAGAAGGCACAACAGGTCATTCACTTGAAAATCAGCTTACAAAAAGTCTTGTAAACACAAGAATCCGATGTCTTAAAGTTTCTTCAACCGGAGATTTATGGATTTGTACAAAAACAAAAGGCATAATTCAGGTTAAAAAAAATGGCAAGAGAATAAGTTATGGAATCGGGCATCCGTTCAGAACATCGCTGGAACTTTCAGATGGAATAATTGCTGCAGGCTGTGATGATGGAGTTGCTTTTATTACACCAGAACAAAACGGGATTCCAGGCAAAATCAATTACTGGCTTACAGCTTCAGACGGCTTTGATAATCCTTTGATTCTTACACTTGGCCAGATTGACGAAACCGTTCTTGCAGGAACAGACGGCGGAGGACTTGCCCTCATAAGAAAAGATTCTGATGAAAGATATAAAATACAAAGATTACTTACAAAAGCCGATAGACTAAGTTCAAACATAATTCTTCGAACCGTAAACGACTGCCAGTATGAAGAACCAACAGGAAACTTTTATGTGCTTACAAGTAATGCAATCTGCTATCTTGAAAAACAGCCTGATTCAGAGCTGGAATATAAAATTCGAATTCTTTCTAACTTTCCGTACACAAATAATTACGATTTAATCATCCGCCCGAACAACAACATCTTTGTTTTAAGCAGCGCGGGTATTTTTATTGTAAACCGTACAGAACTCCTAAGTGGAAGCAAAGTAGAGTACGAACTTCTGGACTTAAAAAAAGGTTTACGAGGTTCCCTTACAGCCAATTCCTGGAACTATCTTGATGACGACGGTAACCTCTACATTTCTTCTGATTCAGGTTCCAGCCGCCTGAATCTTTCTACTTATGACAATAATGATCATTCCTACAGAATGCAGCTAAAATCAATAATCGTAGACGGAAATCGTCAGCTGGTACAAAAAGACATTCCATTTATTATTCCTGCCAGCAGCGAAAAAGTAGAAATCATTCCTGAAATCATCAATTATTCAATTTATACACCATACATAAGCCTTTATATAGAAGGAATAGATGAAAAACCAACTGTATGCCTCCAGAGCGAACTTTCAACTCTTCTTTACAATAATCTTAAGGCAGGCATTTACAAATTCCATCTTGGGGTTTTAGATAATAAAGGCATCCACCCCACAGAAGAAACGGTTTACACAATTCAAAAATCGCTGAACATTTACGATAACTGGTGGTTCAAGGTTTATACAATCGTAATTATTGTAATGTTCATAATCTGGCTTACCCTTCACATCACATCTACCCTTTTGCGCCGCAGAATGGAAAAACAGGCGTTTGAAATGGAAACAATTAAAAATCAGGTTCGCATGGGAAACGAAACTATTTTTGCCATTGCAAACGCCGTAGAAGCCAGAGACAAAAGCACAGGACGCCATTCCTTCCGTGTAGCAGAATATTCAACCCTAATTGCCCGCGAACTTGGTTTTTCTGACGAACAGATTGAATCCTTACGAAAAACAGGACTCCTCCACGACATTGGAAAAATTGGTGTACCAGACTCAATCTTAAACAAGCCCGGCATACTTACACCAGAAGAATATGACGTAATGAAGACCCACGTAAATATTGGCGGCGACATTCTAAAGGAATTCACACTGATAGAAAACGTGGCAGACGGCGCAAAATATCATCATGAACGCTATGACGGTAAAGGCTATCCGAATGGTCTGAATGGAGAAGAAATTCCACTAAATGCCCGCATAATTGGACTTGCCGATGCCTTTGATGCAATGACAGCAAACCGTGTTTACCGTAAGGCAAAAGACATGAATTATGTAATAAGCGAACTTCAGCGATGCAGCGGAACTCAGTTTGACCCGGGACTTGTAGAAATAATGCTGGAACTTATAGCAACCGGAAAAATTGACGTAAACGAAACTTATAAAACAAGTAAAAAGCCCGCTTCAGAGGATAATATTCCTACTTTATAAGAGTAAGGAGATGATAAAATGGAATTAAACTACACAGCACGTAAATATCTTTTTACCGCCATTACAGTTATTATTGGCACGATTCTGGTTTTTGCGGGTACCCGCGTTTTTAGAACTGATTATACTAAAAAAACAATTAACGTCGGTTTTATTTATATGGGAGACCAGAGTAATTTTTACACAAACAATTTTTACCGTTCCCAGATGGAACTGGAAGCCACTTTTGATAATGTAAAAACAATTGCAAAGTACAATATCCCCGAAAATCGCGAAGTAGTTAATTACGCACTATACGATTTAGTTTCTAAGGGATGTAATTTAATTTTTACAACAAGCTACGGCTATTCAAAGGCAGCCAAACAGTTTGCAGCAGAACATCCCAATGTGCAGATTTGTCAGGCAACGGGCAACAATGCAAACGAAATCCCCTTTGTTCCAAATTATCACACTTTTATGGGCCGCATTTACGAGGGCAGATACATTTCTGGCGTAGTTGCAGGCATGAAGCTTCTTGATCTTATTCAAAAAGATATGGTTCCAAGAAGTAACGCAAAAATCGGATATATAGGGACATATCCTTCAGCAGAAGTAATTTCTGGCTACACGGCATTCTTTTTAGGAGTACGCAGCATTGTACCGGAAGCAATAATGACAGTCCGTTACACAGACACCTGGAACAATTACATTACAGAAAAAAAATGTGCAGAAAAACTTATTTACGAAGACAACTGCGTAATTATTTCTCAGCATTCAGATACTACAGGCCCTGCTTCTGCATGCGAAGTTGCACACACTAAAAAAGGAAAAATAGTTTACCACGTAGGCTACAATCAGAGCATGACAGACATTGCACCAAAAACCTCGCTTGTTTCATGCAGAATCAACTGGAGCCCATATGTTTGCGCAGCCACAGAAGCCGTTCTAAAAGAAAAAAAGATTGAATCAGTTGTAAAAGCAACAATCCGAGGCACAGATTCTGGAGGAGGCATAAGCCAGCAGTGGGTAGAAATGATTGGCTTAAATAAAGTTATTGCAGCCCTTGGTACAGAAGCAGAAATTGAACACTTAGCAAAGCAATTCAAAGACGGCGAAATTACAGTTTTTAAAGGCAGCTACATTGGTGTAAATCCGTATAATCACAATGATACCTGGGATTTACGCACTCCATACCCTGAAAACTCTATTGCCAGCGCACCTGGTTTTACCTATGTTCTAAAAGACGTTATAGAGGTAAAATAAACCATGCCAAAAAAAGAAACTATTACTGACCGGCTCTTACATTTTTCACAACTGATGTATTTTACTTTTTCTAACTTTGCAGCAAACAATCTGTGGGAAAGTGCTTCTGCATGCTCCTTTGGGTTTGTATTTTCTTTTATTCCAATCACGCTGATTATTCTAACCTTGCTTACAACAGTAATCAGAATCATTCCAGAGATTGAAAATTACATTTACACCTATGCCACACAGTTTTACTCACTTGTAGATATTCAGGCAGCACTTTCAAATATCACAAAAATTCAAAAAATCCATCTATTTGATGTGTTTCTAGGCCTTTGGATTATCTGGATGGCAAGAAAACTTTTCAGTTCAATTGTATGTGCAATGAACAGAATCTTCCGCTCAATTTCCAAAAGAAAAACAACAATCACCCAGCTGATTACCTTTTTTTCTGAGTTTTTCCTGATTATTGTAGTTGCAGTTTTAATCATCACTTCTTTTACGATGAATAAAATAATCAAGTTTGAGATTTTTGATCCGTTTAAGGCAATCTTTCCACGCTTTTTTAGCCGCCGCTCAAATGAATTTGTTTCTTTAGTTGTTTACCTTATGCTTTTTATAATCACTTTGTACTACTATAAGATAGGCTCAGGTACAAAACCAAAGTGGAGAATCTGTCTTTTTTATGCAGGATTAAGCACTTTTTCAACTTTTGTACTTTCGTTTTTCTTAAATGGATTTGTAAATTTTGCAAACTACAACGTAATTTACGGCACAATCAGCGCGCTTATTATTATGATGCTTAAGGTTTACTTCTTCTTTGTAATATTTTTGTTTTTTGCACAGATGATTTATGCCTCGCAGTTTTTCCACACTCTGCTTTTAAACGAACTATATCTTCTTCCAGATTTTTATGAAAACAAACTTTTTAAGAACTTAAAACGCATTCTTTTTATTAATCCAATCAGCAACGAAGCCACAGAAAATACATTGTATTTTGAAGGCGGAGATGTAATTTTTACTCCAGAAGAAGAATCAGACAGCGTCTTCTACATCAGTCAGGGCTTTGTAAGCGTAAAAAGAGAAGAAAAAGGCTCACTTGTAAAGCTTGTAAATCAGGGAAGCTTTATAGGAGACGCAAACTGCATTCTTGGAAAACCGCGTGCACAAACCGCAGTTGCTTCAACCCAGTGCAAACTCATTAAAATTCCACGCGAAGAATTTATGTCAATTTTGAACGCTAACTCTCAGGCGGCATCTAAAGCCATGCAAAAACTCTAAATCTTGATTTATATTATCTATAACACTAAAATGATAACATTATGAGTTTAGAATTACTTGATAGTGCGGTTCGCCGCGTTCACGATTTCCCAAAACCGGGAATCCTTTTCTATGATATTACTGGTGTTCTTGTAAACCCAGAAGCATTCAAATTCTGTCTTAACAAAATGGTAGAAATCTACAAGGATGCAAATCTTGATGCCGTTGCCGGTGTTGAATCACGTGGTTTTGTTTTTGCAGCTCCACTGGCAGAAAAATTAGGCATCCCTCTTATCCTTATCCGCAAAAAAGGAAAACTTCCTGGAGATACTTACAGCTGTAAATATGCACTTGAATATGGCGTTGCAGAAGTTGAAGTTCACAAAAAGGATATTAAAAAAGGTCAGAAAATCCTTGTAATTGATGATTTGATTGCAACAGGCGGAACTCTTGCTGCAGCTAAAAACCTTATTGAACAGGGTGGAGCTGAAGTCGCAGAATTCTTTGGAATTATCGGACTTCCTGAATTGAATTACGAAAAAACACTTGCTCCTTGCAAGGTAACTACACTTATCAACTACCAGGGCGAATAGAAGGCAATTAAGATGTACACACTTCCACTTACTTACAAAAGCATTTTGAACAACAAAGAAACAGAGCATGCCATTGTTGCAATTAAAGATTTTTTCCAGCTTGCTCTTTCTACAGAATTGAATCTTACACGTGTTACTGCCCCTCTTTTTGTACCTGCAGGGATCGGTATTAATGATGATTTGAACGGAGTTGAACGTCCTGTTTCTTTCCCTCTTAAGGCCTTGAATGAAAAGAAAATGGAAATCGTTCAGTCACTTGCAAAATGGAAACGTCTTAAGGTAACTGAACTTGGACTTGAACCTGACTTTGGTATTTACACAGATATGAACGCTTTGCGTCCTGATGAAGACCTGGATGCAATTCATTCTATTTATGTTGACCAGTGGGACTGGGAAATGGCAATTGATGAAAAGGACAGAACTGTTTTCTTCCTTCATGAAATTGTAAAGAAGGTTTACCGCTGTATTCAGCGCACAGAATTCTTCCTTTATGACCGCTACCCTGAAATCAAGCCTATTCTTCCAAAAGACATTAAAATTCTTTTTGCTGATGATTTGCAGCGTGAATATCCAAAGCTTACTCCAAAAGAGCGCGAAGATATCGTTGCTAAAAAATACGGTGCAGTTTTCATCACTGGTATTGGCGGAAAACTGGATGACGGCACAATTCACGATGGCCGTGCTCCTGACTATGATGACTGGATTACAGAATGTGGAGATGGTCACCGCGGATTGAACGGTGATATTCTTGTATGGAATCCTGTTTTGAATTCAGCATTTGAACTTTCATCAATGGGTATTCGTGTAAGCCCTGAATCTTTGAAGGCTCAGCTTGAAGAACGCGGATGTCCGGAACGTGCTAGACTTGACTTCCACTCTAGACTTTTAAAGGGAGAACTTACACAGACTTTGGGCGGCGGTATTGGTCAGTCTCGTCTTTGTATGTTCCTTTTAAGAAAGGCTCACATTGGAGAAACTCAGGTAAGCATCTGGTCTGATGAAATCATTAAAGACTGCGAAAAACGCGGTATAAAGCTTTTGTAAAGCTTTTCGATTATCGAAATTACTTTAGTGAAAGAAAAAGAATATAAATTTCGTTCTAATGAACTTGAAACTCAGATTCCTCATCTTACAGAAAAAGGAATTACTGAGTTTTCAATTCATGACGAAAAACTTTCGTGTGATAAAACTTCTCTTTTAAGAATCATGCGTCTGGCAGCAAAAAAAGCGTCAGACGTATATTTTTCTTTTTTGATCGATGCATCGGCAATAGACCGTGAGATTGTCGGCGCATTGCAGAATCTTTTTTGTTCTATTGATATTCCACTCTGTCCGATTGAAAAAGGCGGAAAGCTTTTATTTGACAAAAAATTCTTTGCGAATAAAGCAAACCTTTTGAATCAGGCTGGAATTGTTTTTGGATTTCAGCTTGAATATGCAGCGCAAACGGGAGACACTCTTAAGGCTTTTATGGAGCGCCTTGATTTTGCGGTGAACCAGTATCCAAATCACATTGATTTTGCACAGACTGAAAATGCAGAGGAAGCCCAGACAGCTTCTGTAAGCGGAGTTTTTAGCGCAAAAGATATCCGCTATGCGCGCGATGTAAGTTTTGCCTGCCGAACTTTTTATTCTGCCGGTCGTGCAGTACCCTGGTTCTTAAACGTGCTTAAGCCATTAAAAATCTACCCTTCCCGCTTTTTTGCAGACTTTGCTGAATGGCAGCGCTGCAACAACTGTGATTTTAAAAGCGGCTTTTTACCGGAAGAACAAAATCATACAGATATAGAAAAAATGCAGCTGCTTTTTCTTGCAGAAAAATACGAAGAAAAAAATCAGCACGACTTAATTGCTCTTGTTGACGATATTGTACGCATTAACGGCGCAATTTCCCGACTTGAAAAAGAAGGTGATTCGTGCGAACTTGAACTTTCGTATTCCGCAGATGATTTACTAGGCCCAGAAGCCTTTGACTTAAAAGCCTTTGTAGAAAACGTCTGCATGGAACCTGCAAAAATCAAACTTAAAATAGAAAACGGCGAACTTAAATGCTTATAAAGATTCGAGTAAATAAAAACTGCCGTCTTGATGAATTACTGCGGGAAGAACTACCTGCAAGAGTAACAGGAGAATTGACTTCTGCAAGCGCAAGTACCATCACCCCCGCAATTTCAAACTCCAAAATCCGCCGTCTTATTTTAGCAGGCAGTGTCAGTGTAAACGGACGCAAATGCCGCCGCCCAGCCTTTGAGCTTCGCGGGCATTCAGACGTAACCGTAAACTTTGAAGCAGAAAAATTCTTCTACGAAAAACAGCCAGACGACATCGATTTTGTAATGAATGACCGCGATGTTTTATACGAAGATGAAAACCTTATTTTTGTAAATAAACCAGCCTTTCTTCCTGTTGAACAGACAATCACCGGAAACAGAAAAAACCTTCACGATGCGGTAGTAGATTTCTTATGGAAGCGTAATCTTGAACTCAGAAATCCGCCATACGTTGGCATAATGCACCGCCTTGACCGTGAAACTTCGGGAGTAATTCTTTTTACAAAAACCCGCACTGTAAACAAAGCTGTTCACGACATGTTTGAAAGCCACAATTTTACAAAAATTTACAAGGCTGTTGTAATACCAGGCAACAAAGCTCGTGCGCAGGCAGAAGGCCTTCTAACTAAAGGAAAAGCTTTTACCATAGAAAACTATCTTGGCCGAGTCTCATCAAAATCTCAGGCTGGAAAATGGGGAGCTGTACCGCAGAAACAAGGTGGACTATATGCAAAAACAACTTTCCGCATCTGTAGTGAAGTAACTGTAGAAGGTAAAAACGGATATTTAGTTGAATGTGAACTTTTTACAGGCCGTACCCACCAGATTCGCGTGCATCTTAGCGGGGCAGGTCTTCCACTACTTGGCGATGAACTTTACGGTGGAGTACCCGCAAAACGCATATACCTTCACGCAGAGAGGCTTGCATGCGCCTTCCCCGAAGGAGAACTTAATTTTGACGTTAGTTCTCCCTGCAATTTTGGAAAATCACTTTAACGGGCAGAGCATCGGGAAAAGAAGTAAATCGAAGCAAACAGAAGCACTGCTGCATAAATAATAAAGCCAATCATTACTGCAGACACAGACGGCGCAATTCCTACAATTACATAATTTACAAGCTTAAAAATATACAAAAGCCATTTATTAATAAAGTGGCAGAAAATTATGATAAACGGAAAGCCGAATATCCACGTCATCTTAAAATACTGATTTGGCTTTGTTCTGTAATTCCATGCAACAGACGCGTAACAAACCAGAATAATTACAATCCAGAACGGATAGAACAGGCGGTTCAAAAGTGCCTCACAGTAAACTTCAGATGAGTATCCGTAAAGGCTTGCTTTTTTTACAAGATTGTAAAGGTTTCCAAAAGGAATACGTTCAGGTTCGTTTGCCTGGGTTTCAAGCATTGTAAAATCAGCATAGTTCATAGGAAGAAGAATATATTCAGGCAAGTGCGCAACCTCTCCAGATTCGTAAACATAGAGTGGCTCAGTTCTAATGCTCGGGTCATCACGACCTACGGAATTAAGCATAATATATGGAATAATCGTAACTTTTGGATTAATTCCCAAGAGTTCCTTTGTTTTTTCATTGATTGCACTGATAGAAACAGGAAGCACCTTTGCATAAGGAACTGTCATAGTTCTAAACAGGCTTCCGTTTGCAGAAAGTGTTTGAATTGTAAGGTCGCGCAAATACTGAACAGTACGACCTGTTTCCTTAATAGAAGTCATACCGCGGAAATAAATAATATCTTTTGAACCATCGGTGTATGTATACGAAAAGCATACGTCATTCAAATCTTCAAAACTTTCCAGCTGGAATACTTCATCATCAAAGAAGCATCGCTCTCCAATACGCTTAGACGCAACATCAAGATAAAAAACTACATCAGGATCTGTTGCATAATCTCTGGAAGACAGATACAAATCACGGAAAATATAATAAGCCGTCAAATCATCATTTTTTACAAGAGCAAGATAGCCTTCGTATTTTGCATCATAGAACTGCTGGTCGGCATTTTTTGCAAGATTATGCTCTGTTGTAATATTATTCCATGCACGTGTAGCAAGTTCCTTAAGATTATCAACATTTGGATCTTTTGGACTGGAAAGTTTTATACCCTGCTGAGCATAATAATGGGCATTAATCCATTCACCGCGCTCAAAGCACGATTTTGCGTTCATAAAACACTTGTAAGCGTCAGAAACCTTTTTGGCATCAAATTGTACCTTACTAAAATTATCGTGAGTTTCTTTGCTGGAACGATAGATTTCAAAACGGATGTTCGAGGTATTTTCGCGGTTTATTTCTACATCAGAACGGTCTTTTAATTCCGCAGCCTCTCTTGAATCTGGATTCAATACCAAAGCGGCATCGGCATATGCATAACTCTTTTTATAAACGCCTTGAGCAAAAAAAGTTTCTCCGGCCTTAATATATTGAGCCACAAGACGCGGATGATTAATAATATTACGCTTTCCGCGCTTAATAAGGTTTCCAAAAACTTCTGTAGTCATTGTAAGCACAAAAGCACAGGCACATGCATAGATTATGATAATCTTAAATCTTGCAAGCATTGCAGAAGAAAATCGGCTTACGCTGCCTTCGCAATTATTTCCAAAGAAAACAGAAAAACTCACCAGAAAGCCAGCAAATACAACAGATGGCAGATAGCGCAAAAAGTAGCCGATTCCAACAAGAAACTTATATTTTACAGAATCTGCTGCAGGAACGGCAGAAGGAATGCTTCCTGCAAATCCCATTACAAGGCTCAGAATAAGTGCAAAACCTAAAAAGAAAGATAATGTTCCAATAATTTTCTTCATTTAGTCACCCCTTCTTTTTGATTCGCTCTTTTTAACAATCAGATTTAAGAAACCCATTCCGATTAAAATAAATGCCGTAATAAAATTTAAAACCACAAGGAAAGAATGTTCTATAAATCTGTTAATAAAACTAAAAAATCCTACTTTATAAATCTGCTCTCTTACGGCATCAAAAGCACTAGAAAAATAAATTGAATTAAAAATCAAAATTACAAGCACAGTAAAAATGATGGAACAGACATTTAAAAGATTCCAGTCAAACAAAGAAGAAACTCCATACACTCCAAAAATTGCCAGCGCAAGACTCAAAAAACATAAATAGGCAATAAAACCTTTATTCAAAGAATCTTCTCCATATTTTACAAGGCTTTTAAGAGTTATTAAGTTTGGAATAGAAGAATCTACAAATGTACTTTTAATAATCACATCTTTATAAGGTTTTCCTGCAGACAAAAGTTCAAAATCTTCATCAGAAAAAACAACTTTATAAGTTGCCTCCTCATCAGCTTCTGTGTCAAACTCAATAACGCGGGTAACACGGTCAAAATTATAATCTTCTACAAGATAATAAATCTTGCCATCTACAGTTCTAAAATAGCCGCCTGTAAGCCCCTGAGGAGCCTCTACAGCTCCACCTTTGGAAAAATAATACTGCTCCACAAAATTCTTTAATTTAACCGTCATAGGAAAAACAATCAGCCAGGTAAAAGCAAAAATGATGATGTAAGCAATTATCTGAAGAGTTCCCGAAGTATGTCTTGCGCGGTAATAACACAAAATAGGACAGATTAAAAAAGCATAGCAGGAATTAACATAGAAGAAGGACTTAATCAAATCTGTAGTTTTAAATAATTCCAGTGGTCGCCCAGCTGTAAAATTAATTACATTCATATAAAGAGAATATACAAGGCTTCCGAGTGCGGTTCCCACAATAAGAAGAACAAAATACATAAAAATAAAACATAATGCTTTTTTCATTACAGTCTTTCCTATCGTAATTATCGGCATAATGGTCTGGAATAATTAATGAGCAGACAATAAACAAAAAGGATTACTAAAAAAAAATAAAAGTTTGACAGATGACAGAATTGTCAGATATAATTAAATGTAATTAAGAGAAAAGGAAAAAATACACTTATGGATAGCAATAATTCAATTATTCCTGGATTTGATAATGAAAAGGACGACAGCCTTTCAATCGCTCTCAAAAAAGCTGAAGGTGTAAATCGTGGTATTTTCATCTATCTTAACGGTTACATTGATACTTACAATTCTAGTTTTTTCCAAAAACAGATTACAAAGGTTATTGAAGCTGGTTATATCAACCTGATATTTAACTGCTCTGCCTTGAACTACGTTTCTTCTACTGGAATTGGATCATTTACCGTATTCTTAAAAATCGTAAAACCAAAGGACGGAGACGTTGTACTTTTGGAAATTCAGCCAAAAGTATACGAAGTATTCCAGCTTCTTGGATTCTCTCAGTTCTTTAATATCAAATCTTCTGCAGAAGAAGCTCTTGCTTACTTTACTGCAGGCGGAAGTTCTGCTCCAAGCACAACATTCCCGTTGATTATTTCCTGCCCGGTTTGCAACAAAAAACTCCGTGCAACAAAAGCTGGACGTTTCCGATGTTCTGGCTGCCGTTCAATTCTTGCAATAAATGATGCAGGAGAAGTTACATTAGGCTAAAAAGCTAAAAGCTTATAAAAGCGCCTTTCTTTGCGGAAGGCGCTTTTTTTATCCACAATTCATTCCACTATAATTTTGATAAAATGTGGATAACTTGTGGAAAACTTATCAAATTGTTTCACATGTTATATTTGTGAAACAAAAAGCACCGTTGGTTTATGCTATAAACTCCTACACAACTTTACTTATAAACAACTCTATTTCTTTATATTTTCGTAACTTACAAACTTTTTAACACTATTCGCAAAAAAATAATACAATTTTATATAAATTCACTTGACATGATTTTTATTCACAATCGTAAATTCAAAATGTGGATAAGTTGTGGATAACGGGTGAATAATTGTTGATAACCTGTGAAATTCTTTGCAAATTCAAGTATTTGTTTTTTTGTCAATTCTTTTATATAATTCTGCTATGAATAATGAAATTTTAAATAGGCTTACAAAAATAGAGGAAGCACTGAACCATTCACTTTCAATGGCCGTTTCTAAAAAATGGCAGGACGATTCGTTTGGTCACCTCTCAGATGCCATTACAAAGAACTTCATACAGAACTTAATCACTCCAAATAAAAACCTTATTGATCTGGGCGGAAAACGCTGGCGTCCTCTTCTTTTAATTTTATGCTACGAATTACAGCATAAAGTAAATGCTGCAACAGCCCTTTCAGAAGCTGCAGCCTACTCTCTTACACCGCTTGTAGAGTTTGTTCACACTGCAAGTCTTATTCACGATGATATAGAAGACTCTGCAGACCTTCGACGAGGCAAACCTGCCGCACACATTACATACGGTCTTGATACAGCACTTAATGCAGCCAGCTGGCTTTATTTTGAGGCCCCAGTATGCATTAACTCTAATGCAGAAATTCCTCCAGAACGTCAGCTTACTCTTTATCAGATTTACACACAGGAACTGCGCCGCCTTCATCTTGGTCAGGCTATGGACATTTTCTGGCACAGAACACCAGGTCTATTCCCTACTAAAGATGAATACCAGGGCATGGTACGCTGTAAAACAGGAACCCTTGCTTCTATGGCAGCAAAAATCGGTTATATTGCCGGGGGCGCAAGCATAGAAGATGCAGATAAGGCTGGAGAAACCGCAGCCAATATTGGAATGGGCTTTCAGGTAATTGATGATGTAATTAACCTTACAACAGGAAACCCTGGAAAAAAACGAGGAGATGACATTGTAGAAGGTAAAAAGAGCCTTCCAGTCCTTATTCATGTAGAAAAAAATCCATCAGACGCTTCTAAAATCGCAGGTCTTATGGAAAAAGCTGCCGCAGAAGGAATTGATTCCCCTGCCGTTGAAGAATGCATTCACCTCTTAGAATCAAGCGGATGCATTAAACAGGCTGCAAAATTTGGTAAAAAACTTATTACAGATAATGTTGGCTTCTTCAAATCAGATTTAGTTTCTGACCTGTTTACATCAATGATTCCAAAGGAATTCAGAGCATGACAGAACATCCAGACAAACTAAATAATGAGGCTATACATCTTGCTTCTGCGGGGCATTTTACAGAGGCAATTGCCTGCTTTAAACGTGCACTCACAATTGATCAGTTCAATTATCTTTTGTGGTTCAACATGGGCGTTACCTACCGCGATATGGGCAATATCAAGGCTGCAAAGGACTGTCTTGCAAGAGCATATTCAATTGCACCGCACAATGATGATGTAGCAGAAACTTACGCACAAATTGCGCTTACTCTAAAACAATTCAGTCTTGTACAGGAAATCTGCGAAGAAGAACTGGATTATAATCCTCTTAATACTCATTTATGGAATCTCCTTGGAGTAAAATGCTTTCAGACAGAAGATTACGAATCTGCAGCAGAATTTTTTGAGCAGGCAGTGTATATTAATCCATATTACGAAGATGCCCTTTTTAATTTAAAAGACACTTACAACATATTGGGAAACTCTGCTGGCGAAGGTGAATGTACTAAAAAGCTCCAGGAAATGAATGCACTATGAAAGAACACATCAAAGAATTTATTATAGAAAAAGATTTACGCCGCACCTGGAAGCAAAAGATTTTCCATACACTCTGCCTTTTAATTCCAATTGCAGCAGCTTTTACAGGAAACGCACTTTCAGACAAGATTATGCAAGGCATAAAAAACGCACCTGCAACAGAAACTCAAAAGTTCATAATCTCTCTTGTATTCTTTATTATTCCAAGTGCAGTAATCTTTGTTAAATCAAGAAACACGAACCCTATTATGAAGATTCGTGTTTCCTCTAAAGAGAAGTAATTTCTACAGCCTACATTACAACCTTAGCAATGCTCTCTCGATAGTTTACTAATCTCATCAGCCATCTGCATGAGCGGAACCTGCTTTTGAACGCCTCCAAGTTCAAAGGCAACCTTTGGCATTCCGTAAACAATGCTGGAAGCCTGATCCTGACCAAGAGTATAGGCTCCCTGCTTACGCATTTCTGCAAGTTCTGCGGCACCGTCGCGGCCCATACCAGTCATAATTACGCCAAGAGCATTGTTCTGGTAAATCTTTGCAACAGATTCAAAAAGAACATCGGCAGAAGGTCTGTGTCCGTTTCTCTGCTCGTCCTGACTGAGTTTTACATAGTTTCCATCAGGACGATGCTCCACGAACATATGATATCCGCCAGGAGCAATGTAAACGTGTCCGCCTTCAATCTTTTCGCCGTCTACGCCCTCTGTTACGGTAAGAGGACATATATTATTTAAGCTGGCAGCAAATTCTTTTGTAAAACCTGCAGGCATATGCTGTACAACCATTACAGGCTGCTTAAGACGAGGGTCAATCATCTTAAATACATCACGGAGAGCGTTTGGACCACCGGTAGAAATACCAATTGCAATAAGTTCAATTCTACCACCAGAACGCACAGGAGTGATTGTTACAGGCTCTTTTAGCTTAGGTTTATTCCATAAAGCAGAAGCCGGCAAATCTGTTTTTTGAATTGTAAAGTTCTTGGCAGCTTCTTCACCCTTCTTAAGAACAACCTGACGCTGAGCTTCGCGCAGTTTTACCTGCTGAGTAAAGTAATCAGCTTCTGGAATCTCTTTACCGTGAGCACTTGCATAAGCACCACCGTAAGAAGCAATGTATTCAATAATTTCGCTGGAAACATCAGCAATTTTAAGTGTTACAGAACTTCCGCCCGGCTTTGTAATAAAGTCAGCAGCACCAAGTTCAAGACACTGCATTGTTACTTTGGCACCTTCTGTAGCAACGCTTGAAAGTATGATTACAGGAACTTTAATCTTCAGTTCCTTGCGTTTTTTAAGGAAGTCAACGCCGTTCATTACAGGCATTTCAATATCAAGAAGAATTACATCAGGATTACACTGAGGGATTTTATCAAGCAAATCCTGTCCATTCTCTGCCTTTCCGCAGACTTTTAAGCCGTTTGTTTCATCAACAATTCGTCCAATAAGGTTACGCATCAAGGCCGAGTCATCGCATACTAATACCGAAATATCATCCATAGCACTACCTCGCAGTTTTTATGAGATTTATTGAACTTTTATTATTTATCAAGCAATTTTCTATAAAGACAAGCCCATTGTGTCTTTAAGAATTCAAATTTAGTATTCATACCAAACAATGATTCCGAATGACCAATGTATAAATATGAATGTGCAGCCATTGAATTCCAGAAGTTATCAATTACTTTTAGCTGTGCAGGTTCGTCAAAGTAAATAAGTACGTTACGGCAGAAAACAACATCAAGATTACGGGCACCAGAATCGTTTCTAAGGTTATGGTAATCAAACTTGATTTTTGCCTGCAAATCTTTACTTACCTGGTAACCACCGTCTACCTTGGTAAAATATTTCTGAAGATAATTTTCTGGAATACCGTCAACCTTATTATCTGCGTAAAAACCAGTCTGCGCAGTCATAAGACATTTAAGGGAAATATCAGAAGCCGTAATCTGGAAATCCCAGCCAGCAGGTGTAATTTCTTTCATAATCATGGCAAGAGTATAAGGCTCTTCTCCAGTTGAACATCCCGCACTCCAGATTTTTATTGTTTTATCAAAAGAATTCTTTGATTTTTTATATTCTATAATATTAGGAATTACATAATTAACAAAGGCATCAAAATGAGGCTGATTGCGGAAGAATCGGGTAAGGTTAGTAGTTACAGCATCAAGCATCTCCTTCATTTCTTCTGTGCTCTTAGTAATTAAAGCATAATATTCCTGAGGAGTAGACATGTTCTTCTTGCGAAGCAGCTCTTTTATTCGGCTATCGAGAATTGACCTGTTTGTTGCAGAAAAAGTTATTCCGCTTTCATCATAGATGACCTTTCGAAAAAGTTCGTAGTCTGCATCATTAAGTACTTCTAACATAAGTAAAATTATAAACCCACATTATTCAAAAGTAAAACTTTAAATTTAAAAATGCCGACTATTTATAACAAATTATTTTATATTTAACGCTTTACACGTCC
>JAILHD010000003.1 GCA_024696155.1 Treponema sp.
AACTTAAACTTCACATCTCCAATTTCTCAGAAATACGGCACTAAGTTGGCTTACTTTTACTATAGCTGGTATTATTTTTTCTCTTCTGGGTTCTTTGGTATGTGCCGTTAATGTAACTAAAACTTCATTAAATCAGGTAAATACGAGGGAACTCTAAAAAGAGTTCCCTTTTTTTATGTCCGACACGCGGGCAAGGAGCAGTATAAATGATTATCACATTGAAAAAGGAAGCCACACAGGCGCAGACAGACGGATTAATCGCAAACCTCAAAGAAAAAGGTTTTGGAGTTCACGTTTCAAAAGGTGAAAGCATCACAATTCTTGGATTGCTTGGCGACACTTCAAAAGTTGACCCTGATGACTTTTTGGGCATGGACATTGTAGAAAAAGCAGAACGCGTATCGGCACCTTATAAAATGGCAAGCCGTGCCTTCCACCCGCACAACACAATAATCGAAGTAGGCGGCGGTCAGGCTGGTGTTACTCCTTGCACAATCGGCGACGGAAAAACTGTTGTAATTATTGCAGGTCCTTGTTCAGTAGAAAGCGAAGAACAGATTATGGATGCAGCACGCGCAGTAAAAAAAGCTGGTGCAACAATCCTTCGCGGTGGTGCTTACAAACCTCGTACTTCTCCTTACAGTTTCCAGGGCCTTGGCGCAGAAGGAATCAAACTTTTGGAAAAAGCAAAGGCAGAAACAGGTCTTCCAATTTGTACAGAACTTATGAGCGCAAGCGAACTCAAATACTTTGAAAACGTAGATATGATTCAGATTGGTGCCCGCAACTTCCAGAACTTTGACCTTCTTAAAGAAGTAGGAAAAACTCACAAGCCAGTTCTCCTTAAACGCGGACTTTCAGGTACAATTCAGGAACTTTTGATGAGCGCTGAATACATTATGGCAAACGGCAACGAAAACGTAATTTTGTGCGAACGCGGAATCCGTACTTTTGACGGCTACACCCGCAACTGCCTTGACGTAAGCGCTGTTCCATACCTTCACAAATACACACATCTTCCTGTCATTCTTGACCCAAGCCATGCTTGCGGAATAAGATGGATGGTAGGAACTCTTGCATGTAGTTCTATCGCAGCAGGTGCAGACGGACTCGAAATCGAAGTTCACTGTAATCCAGAAAAAGCTTTGAGCGACGCAAGTCAGCAGCTTACACCAGCTCAGTTTGAAGAACTCTGCGAAAAAATGAAGAAATACGCTGCAGTAGAAGGAAAAACTCTCTAGGATATTTTTATGAAAGCATTAAATGAACTTACGTACGGAATTGTAGGACTTGGAATTATGGGAGGCTCAATTGCAAAAGCCATCCGCCAGAATATTTTAAGCTACGGCTCAAAAGGTCAGATTCTTGCATGCAACAGAAGTACGACATGCCTTTCTCAGGCAACTTCGGAAGGTATTGTAGACGGCATCTACACTTCCGATGAAGTTCAGGAAATGCTTCCAAATTGTGATGTCCTTTTTATCTGCCTTTATCCGCACGCTACCCTTGATTTTATCCGCGACAATAAAGATTTCTTTAAATCCGGCTCAATCATTACAGACATTAGCGGTGTAAAAGGCATTTTTGAAAAAGCTATGCCAGAAATTCTTCGCCCGGACGTAGATTTTATCATTGGTCACCCAATGGCTGGCGGCGAAAAAGAAGGCTATGCTCATTCATCTGCACAGTTCTTTGTAAATCACAATTATATTTTGTGCCCGCAGGAATACAACAAGCCGGAAAACATTTCCATTATGCAAAACCTTATCACTTTGATGGGCTTTACCCGCATTACAGAAACCACCTGCGACATCCACGACTACAAAATCGGCTTTACAAGCCAGCTCTGCCACGTAATTGCCAGCGCACTTGTAGAAAGCGCCCAGGACGAAGGCATTACAGCCTTTGGTGGCGGAAGTTTTGAAGACCTTACCCGCATTGCCATGATCAATGCCCCGCTCTGGACAGAACTTTTTATCAGTAATAAAGAAAAACTTGTTTCTCACATAGAAAACTTTGAGTTCATGATGGACAAATTCAAAACCGCCATCCAGACAGAAGATTCTTCTACCCTAAAAGCCCTTCTGGAAGACACACGCGAAAAACGCATGAAAATGGGCTCAATTAGAACTGTGGTGAAATAATTTATAAGTCAGTAAACAACACCGCTTTATCAACTATCATTCTTCTCTTTGTCTTTTAAACTTTGCAATAAAGTTTTAAATCTTTCATAAAATTTTGTTCTTTTTTGCGATAATCTACCTTGAAAATGTATTATATATTCATTATAAGTATACTTATAAAGTAATTTTATATTTAAATAACGGCTTGGAGAGAAAAATGAAGAACCTGTTCTTTATGGCAAAAGTTTCTGACAACAAAGACCCGGATGGACTTAATCGTATTCGTATTACTTTTACAAATGAAGAAGAAGTGGTTTCTAACTGGGTGCCTTACGTATCTCCCATGACAGGTGATGGAACTGGTATTTCTGTTCTGCCTGAAGTTGATGATCAGGTTCTTGTTATTTCTTTAGACATGGATAAAAAAAATCTGGTAGTTTTGGGTTCTGTGTGGAGTGAAGCTGCAGCAGCTCCAGAAACCGGAGAAAACTCTGATGCCGACTTAAATCAGGATGGTAATAATTCCTTAAGTTTTATAAAAACAAAGGGAGAAAACATGCTGATTCTTGATGATACTGACGGTAAAGAAAAGATTCAGATTATTCATAATAAAACAAACAGCCGAATAGAATTTCTTTCTGAAGACAAAAAGATTTCTGTAACAACTGATGAAGAAATTGCCATAACTTCTAAAAAAGACCTTAACGTTAATGCAGAAAATATCAGCATAGAAGCAGAAAAAGAACTGAACTTCCAGTGTGAAGATTTACAGATTAAGGCAAGTAAAGAAGTCAACATAGAAGCAAGCAAAGACATGACGCTCAAAGGCTCTGGCATTGCACTGAATTAGGGAGAGTTTTATGGTCAGCCTGCGTTTACAAAAGAAAAAACAAGAACTTCTTGAAAAATGCCCGGATCCAAGAAATCCTTTAGGAACAATCAATTTTCAGAGAAAGGAATATTCTCTTTCTTGTCCGCCAACTTATGGAATTGTTACTGATAACAAGGACCCTGACTGTCTTGGAAGGCTTAAGCTGATACTTCCGCTTGTAGGGCCTAATGCAGTAACACCTTGGTATCAGGTTGCGGGAAACAGAAAAGATAAAAATGGCTTCTGGGCTCTTCCTGATATCGGGACTCAGGTTGTTGTGTGCTTTCCTTACGGTAACTATTCGCATGGAATTATTCTTGGCTGTATTTATGATCAGAAACACAAACCTCCAGAGCATGACACAGAAAATCCTTCTAACAGTCAGGTAATTCAGACAAAAAATCACAGAATAGAAATCATAAACGAAGACGGAAAGGAAGAAATCCGTGTAGAAACTGCACAGGGCCAGATGCGTGCGATTCTTAGCAAAACGGGTGTTGAACTTATTAATGAGCTTGCCGGCGGAATCGAACTGAGCGGAAAAAAGATTAACCTTAAGGGAAAAAACGTTAATGTTGTTGCAGAAAAATCTATGTCCTTAAAGTCTGACGGCCCAGTAAACTGCAAAGAAAAAGGAAAATTTACGCTTACATCAGATAAGGATGTTACATTAAAAGGAAAGAACATCAAGATGAACGGCTCTAAGGGTGTTGCGGCAGAAGGCAAGCAGATAGCCGTTCAGGATGACAAGGTAATGGGCTTTGATGTTCATATTATGGTTGTGCCGAGCGGTAACGGAACAACAACTGTGCCGCTTCCACATCCTTTTATTGGAAAACTTGCAGACAAACTTTCTAAAGACGTAAAGATTAAAGATAAGGCATGTGCTACAAAAGACAGTGTTGCAAAGCATGATGACTCAATGCACATGCAGCTTCCGGGAACAATCAAGTTCCAGAATAATCCTAAGAAAGAAGGAAAAGTTACTGGCGGTACAAGTCCGAAGGTAAAAATCAACGGCAAGGAAGCAGCTGTTATTGGTTCTCAGGTAAGCACCTGTAATGACGTGGGGGCACAGAACAACAGTACGGTTATTGCGCCGGGTGCCAGTATGCCTATGCCTGTAATCATTAATCCTAAAAATACGGAAGAATGG